>CAZFCZ010000033.1:0-30531 GCA_964517485.1 uncultured Nitratifractor sp.
AGACTTGCACTTAGAGCTTGTAAAACTGCAAAAGTGGCTAATAGATAACAATAAGAGGCTACTGTGTATTTTTGAGGGTATAGATACTGCTGGTAAGAGTTCGTCTATTAAGGCTCTTAATTTGTATTTAAACCCAAGAGAGACATGGGTTGTAGCTTTACCTAAACCTACAGAAGTAGAGCTAACGCAGTGGTACTTTCAGCGCCATCTAGAGCGTATGCCAAATGGTGGAGAGTGGGTCTTTTTTGATAGAAGCTGGTATAATAGAGCTGGCATAGAGCAGGTGTTTGAATTTTGTACAAACGAGCAACACGAGCTATTTTATAAGCAGGTAAACGATGTAGAGAAGATGCTAGCTGATGATGGCATTATGCTATTTAAATTTTACTACTCTATCTCTAAGCAGACACAAGCAGACAGAATAAAAGATAGAGAAGAGGATCCTCTTAAGAGTTGGAAGTTGTCGAAACTTGATTATAAGTCGTTTAAGAGATATAACGATTATATAGTTCTAAGAGATAAGATGTTTAAAGAGGCTAGCTATATTCCGTGGGTAGAGTTTGATGCTAACGATAAAAAGAGAGCAAGACTTAATACGGCAAGATTTTTACTTAGTAATATAGATTACGATAATAAAAATAGCGATTTAATATGTGGAGTAGATAAAAGTATTGTAAAGTTACATAAGGAAGTATAATACTCCCTTATTTTACAGTAATATCACGACGCTTTTTAGATTCTACTTTATCAAATTTAATAGTTAATCTACCATCTTTATACTTAGCATCAATGCTGTCTCTATCTATATCATCACTTAAATAAAAAGCTCTGTAGTATTTACCATATTTACTTTCAAGTAGGTAATAATCACTTTCTTTAAGTTCATTCTTCATGTTTTTAATTGCTGTTACTATTAAATAGTCATCTTCTATAGAGACATTAATATTTTTTTTCTCTACACCAGGTAGATCAACTTCTATGGTATAGGTATCATTTTTTTTATTATGTATTAGATTAGCTAAAGGGATGTGTCTAGCAAGATTAGTAAATATATTTTTTGCTTTTTGTGCACCCTCTACAATACCATGTTCAATTTTTTTTTCAACTGTTTGCAGCTCTTTTTTAATATCTTCCATAATTGCCTCCTTATTTAATTTCGATTTTTTTAGGTGTTTTTTGTAGTTTCTCTATTTTTGGTATTTTAATTTCTAAAACTCCATTTTTAGAAGATGCTTCTATTTTATTTGTATCTACATCTTCTGGTAGTGCAAAGCTTCTTTCAAATTTACCATAAAGAGATTCTACCTTATAGAATATATCATCTTCGCTATGCTCTTTAGTTTTACGCTCTCCACTTATAGTTAGAGTGTCATCATTAACATCTATACTAATATTTTCTTTTTTTATACCTGGTAATTCAACTTCGATATAGTATGCACTATCTGCTTCTCTAGTATTTACTATAGGTATAAAAGAGAGATCTTTTTTATCGTCATTTGCATTATTTAGTACTCTATTAAATTGTTCTCTTATTGCCTCTAATTCAGTAAATGGGTTATAACTTCTTACAATATTCATTTTATACCTCCATTGCTTTTTGTGTAATTATAAAAAAAAAATTAAATATTTATTGCAACTTAGGTAGCAAATTTAATAAAAGTCGATATAATAAAAATATATTATGAGTATAAGGTTTAGTTATGTATAAAAAGTTTTTTACAGCTGTGTTTTTTACAATATTAGCAGTAGCACAAGGTAGTGTTGCAGATGCAAATACGACTAAAGATACTAATGTAACTCAAGAGGTTAATGCATCTAAAGATTCAAATGTTACTAAGAGTGTAGATACAAATAGCGATAAAGCAGTAGATGAGAATATAAAAAAGGCTATGGAAGCAGAAAAAAAGTTCGAAAAAGAGCAAAAGTTTTATCAGGGCGATGATTATGACTTAAATGTACACAAAGTAGATAAGAAGAGTGTAGATAAAGTACCACTAATAGAGCCAGAATACGACTTTGATATAACAGATCTATATGCAGATTAGTTTTTTTTGGTATAATTGCTCTTAAAAAAAGGATATAAATGAAGAGCATTTTTAGAAATCTATCTACAGTTGCTGTAGCCTCTGGTGTAGGGGCATTTTTAGCTACTGGACTTAGTGGTTGCAGTAGCTCAAATAACGAAACGGTTAATGAGCAAGCTAAAGCCAAAGGTGCATTTGTAATTATAGAAGAGATATCAAAAGGTAAATATAAAGTTAAAGACGAATTTCCAGCAGATGAGACAAGAATTGTTTTAAAAACACTAGATGGAAAAGAGAAGGTTTTAACAAAAGAGGAGATGGACGCCCTTATAAAAGAGGAGTCTGCAAAAATAGATAAAGGTACATCTAACCTAACTAATCCTAATAGCGAGGCACAAATGAGCAGCGGTATGGGGCTTGGCGAAGCAATTTTAGCAAGTGCTGCAGGTGCTATTATTGGCTCGTGGATTGGTAGTAAACTATTTGGTAACCAAAATTATCAAAATAATAGAAAAGCAGGATATAAGTCGCCATCTACATACACTAGAAGTAAGAAGAGCTTTAACAAACCACGCGCAAAAAGTGCAAGCTCTAAAAGAGGCGGTTTTTTTGGTGGTTCTAAAAGAAGTAGCGCTAAAAGAGGCGGGTTCTTTGGTGGTTAATAATGGTTAAACTAAAAGAGCTAGCACCCTTAAGTGTAGATTATTTAGAAGAGTTAGGCTTTACTTGGCACACAGATAGCGACGATACAAGCTATATTTCAAACGAGCTAGTAGTACTAAACGAAGCCGAAGCCGAGGCCTATTACGAAGCTACTAACGAGCTTTACGATATGTTTGTAGCAGCTGGTGATTATATAGTAGAGAATAATCTTTTTCACGAAGTTGGCATACCGTTTAATTTAGTAGAGCTTGTAAAGCAAAGTTGGGAAAACGATATACACTGGCACCTATATGGGCGCTTTGACTTAGCAGGTGGGGTAGATGGAAAGCAGATAAAGCTAATAGAGTTTAATGCCGATACTCCAACTGCTCTTTTTGAAAGCGCAATAGTACAGTGGGCTATGCTAAAACAAAATGGACTAAGCGAAGAGTCGCAGTTTAACTTTATTTACGAGGCTCTATTAAGTAACTTTAAGCGAGTAGTAACACTACAAGAGAGTGTAGATGATTTCGAGCAACTATACGAGGGTTGGAAGTTCTTATTTAGCTCTATAAAAGGCAACGCCGAAGAGGAAAATACAGTAAGGCTACTACAACACATTGCTACAGAAGCTGGATTTAATTGTGAATTTGGATATATTGATGAGGTAGAGTTTGACCAAAGTGGTATATACCACAATAATCAAAAGTTCGAGCTTTGGTTTAAGCTAATTCCGTGGGAAGATATAGCAATAGAAGAGTCAGACTTAGCGATGCTTTTAAGTAAAGTTGTAGATAACAAAGAGGCTATTATCTTTAACCCAGCATATACTCTTATGTTTCAAAGTAAAGCAATACTTAAAATTCTTTGGGATCTATATCCAGAGCACCCACTACTACTAGAGGCATCTTACGAGCCATTAGCTGGTAAAAAGCAAGTTAAAAAGCCAATATACGGCAGAGAGGGCGAGAGTGTTATGATACTAGATAGCACAGGAGAGGTTATATCTGGAAGTGCAGGCGATTACGATAGCCATAAAATGATATACCAAGAGTTTGTAAAACTACCAAAAGATAGTAGTGGTAACTTCTATCAAGCAGGTGTATTTTACGCATACGAAGCGTGCGGACTTGGCTTTAGAAAAGGCGAAGCAATTTTAAATAATATGTCAAAGTTTGTAGGGCATATTGTAGAGTAAAGTTGCATTTAAAAAATTTTATCTAAATAAGATAGTATCTATCTATAATATAAATTTATCTAGATACAATTCCTATAAAAAAGGAGTTGTATGCTATTTTTTACTACACTATTTATTATATTTTTCTATTTTAAGTTAGCAAGAGTACATAAAAAAGGAGAAATAGTAGATAATAAAACATATATAATGCATACTATTGTTGCTTTATGTGCTGTAGCAATATATGGATATGGAGTTAATCACTACTCGTACCTTAGTGTCGCTATGTTCTCTTTTATATTCTTTATAGTAGCTGCACTAATGATAACAGCTGTTCAAGTAGGTGTTTTTGTAGAAGGAAAACCTTTTATTGGCATAAGCAAACTATATAAATTTATGCCTATTATTGCTGGTGCTATTGCTGTTTTAACAATTATATTGTTGGCTAGTTAACTAAATCAACCCTAAGCCACACTCTTTAATGTTTTGTAGTTTATGAAACGAAAAGGTTTTATACTCTTTTGTGTTTGGCTCTACTAATAGAATTTTACTTTTAGCTAGAGTTAAATTTGTTCTCGTTTGGTTGTATATTAGCGTTCTTAAAGACTTCTCGAACATCTCTATAACATTTTGTGTTTTAAAAAAATTATTTGGTAAAGTAGTATCGTAAGAGTTCGCTCCAAGTACATCTACAGCTAAAGTAGTTGGCATTGTGGCATCTAAGATTGGTAGATTTTCGCATAAAAAGCCATCTAGATATATGTTGTTATTAATTGTGTGCTCTTTAAAGATACCAGGTATTGCCATAGTAGCTAGCAGGGCATCTGTAATTTTTATATTATCTTTAGAGCTAAATACAACTTTTTTAGAGCTCTTTAGCTCTGTTGCTACAATTTTTAGTGGAATTTGAGTATCTTTTAATTTCTTATCTTTAAAGATAGATTTAAATATGCTCTCTACCTTTTTTGTATCTACTATTGCGTTGCCGCTAAATGAGAACTTTACCCATCTAGTAATAGAAGCAAACTCTCCTACTATTTTGCTAATTTGTGTCTCTTTTAGCCCAATTGCATAAAGTGCGCCAATAATTCCACCCATAGATGTACCTAAGATTTCGCTTGGCATTAGATTAGCTTTTTCTAGGTCGCTTAACACCCCTAAGTGTGCAAAGCCAAGAGCCCCGCCACCACTTAATGCTAAAGAGAAGTCTTGAGCTTTAAGCTCACTTGCTATGCTCACTAAAAGCCTCCATTAAAGCCAAATCCGTCACCAAAGCCAATATTGCTAAAGTTTGGATCCATATAGCCAAATTTAGCACTCTGGTTTCTAAGTTGTACTATATCGCCCTTTGGGTCTATACCCATTGGGCAAGCAAGCGTGCACTCGCCACAAAGTGTGCAGTCCCATACTCCATTTGTTTGAATAGAGTCTATAATATCTTTTGGATTTTCTTCGCGCTTATCAGCTGTGTATCTGTAAGCTCTTGTTAGTGCAAAAGGGCCTAAGAAGTTGCTATTTACATCTATAACAGGGCAAGCAGAGTAGCAACTACTACACAAAATACAGTCTGTTTGAATTTTTGTTAAATTCTCGTCTTTAGTTGTTAAAAGTTCTTGCTTGTAGTTAGCTAAAGCTGCATTTGTCTGTTTTATTAAGCTAAGCTGAGCGCTTTTATCTACAAGTAGATCTTTTTTTACTTTGTAGTGTCTTAGTGGCTCTATTGTATCGTTATCTTCTAGCTTGTGCGTACATGCGAGTTTCTCTTTGCCATTTACTAACACACTACAGCAGCCACAAATTCCACTTTTGCAACCGCTATCAAATGTTAAAGTGCTATCTTGTTTAGTTTTAATACTATATAGTGCTTCAAGTAGCGTTGATGCTCGTTCTATATTAAAGCTTTGTGTTGTGTTATCTCTTTTAATATTAATTTCCACTTATAGCTCCTTTATAGTTATAAAAGATGGCTTTGTGTAAGTTGCATCTTCGCTTGTGTAGTCAACTCTTATGTGTGCACCTCGGCTCTCTTTTCGCTCAAGTGCGCATTTAATAGTCGCTTTTGCTAAGTAAATGCTATTTTTTAACTCTAAAAGCTCTATTAAGTTGGTGTTGTACTGTAGTTGCCCACTAACACTTAGAGTATCTATATTTAGCCTATTTAAACTATCTTGCGCCTCTTTTAAAGATTGTTCATCTCTTAATAGCCCAACATTTTTATTTAAAATCTCTGCTACTTCTTTTTTTGTATTAGATAGCTCATTGTAGTTGCCACTTCCAACTGGCAAGTTATACTTTTGCTCTTTTTGTTCTATTGCATTTGGTGCTACACTTAATGCTTTTTTTGCACTTAGTCTGCCAAATGCAACAGCCTCTAATAGCGAGTTACCGCCAAGTCTGTTTGCGCCATGCACGCTTGCATCGCTGCACTCACCAACTGCAAAACACCCAGCAAGTGATTTAACTGCAAAATTGCTATTTACACTAATACCGCCCATACTGTAGTGAACTGCAGGCTCAATCTCTACTAGCTCTTTAGTCGCGTCTACATTAGCATAAGTTTTTATAACCTTTAGCTCTTGAGGCATAGCTTCTTTTAGGTGTTGCTCATCAATATGGCGTAAATCTAAATAGACACTATTGCCACTACTAATTTGCTCGAACACCGCTTTTGCTACAACATCTCTAGGTGCTAGCTCGTCTACAAAGCGCTCGTTTTTACAATTAACTAAATAGCCACCTTCGCCTCTGGCACTTTCGCTAATTAATATGTTGCTACCCTTTAAAGTAGTAGGATGAAACTGCACAAACTCCATATTACTAAGCACTCCACCAGCTCTAAATACTGCAGCAAGCCCATCGCCACTACTGCCGTAACTATTTGTATTTTTAGCATATATTCCGCCATACCCGCCAGTTGCTAGCAGTACTCTTTTTGCGTAAATGCTCTCTAACTTGCCACTATTAAAGTTAAAAAATAGCCCACCACAAACTTCGCTGCAACTGTTTTTAATAAGCTCTAGTAAAAATAGCCCATCTTTAATCTCTATATTGCTACTTATTGCAAAATCTAGTAAGGTATGCATAATTTTTAGCCCGGTATAATCTTGTGCGTAGCATGCTCTTGGGGCACTAGCACCTCCTAGTTTGCGCTGAGCTATAGAGCCCTTTGTGCTGCATGCGTTATCTATTCTGCTAAAGCTAACACCAATTTTTTCTAAAAACTCTATTGCATTTATTGCTTCGTTACATAAAAGCTCTACCATATTGGCATTAGCTAAGTCGTGCGACGATTTTAGTGTATCTTTAGCGTGCAACTTTGTACTATCGCTTTTAATATTCCCTAATGCTGCGTTTATGCCACCTTGCGCCATAACAGAGTTATTTTTTGTTGGCACACTTTTAGTTACCACTAAAACATCTGCTCCCTCTTCTTTGGCACTAATTGCCGCGCTAAGTCCACTAATTCCGCTGCCAATTATAAGTAGGTCTAAATTACTCACCTATAAACTCCCTAATGTTTTTTGCCACGCCCTCTATTAGCGTATCTCTAGCCTCTATACTACCCCATGCGGTATGAGGCGTTATAATAATGTTATCTCTGTTTTTAACATTTAACAAAGGATTGTTAGAGTCTATTGGCTCTTTTACTGTAACATCTACACCAGCTAATATATTTTTACTATCAATTGCATCTGCTAATGCTTGCTCGTTTACAATACCGCCTCTACCTACATTTATTAGCACCAAAGACTCCTTAGCAAGTGCTAGCTCTTTTTTATCTATTAAGTTTAGAGTATTATTATTTAGCGGGGCGTGTATGGTAATAATATCGCAACTCTTTAGCATATCTTCTAAGCTAATGTGTGGGTACTCATTGCTATGTACTACACCGCTTGTAGCGTAGTAGCAAACATCTGCACTAAAAGCAGTTGCAACTTTTGCTACCTCTTTTCCAATAGTTCCAAGCCCAATAACACCCCATTTTTTACCAGAAATTTCAAAAAATGGCTTATCTAAATTTGTAAATATTGGCGATTTTGCCCACTCTCCACTTTGTGTGTAATTGCTATAGTAGCTTAGCTTTCCAATTAGTGCTAAAGCTAGCATAAAGGTGTGCTGCACAACTGAGTTTGTAGAGTAGCCACTAACATTTTTAACTGCTACACCCTTTTGTTTTGCATGCTCTAAATCTACATTGTTCATGCCAGTTGCGGTAATTGCAATTAGCTTTAAATTTGGCAAAGCATCTAGGGTTTCTTTGTTAAATACTACTTTATTTGTTATAACAATATCGGCATCTTTGCATCTATTTATTGTATCTTCTGGCTTTGTGTATGGGTATAGAGTTAAATCTCCAAACTTGTGCAATATATCTAAATTTACATCGCCTAATGTATCGCTATCTAATAGTACTAATTTCAATCTACTCTCCTATTTGAGTTAATAATATATCTCTACTTGTGCCGTAGTCTCTATGCTCTAGCAAATAGATACCTTGCCATGTTCCTAATGCTAGAGAGCTATTTTTTATAGGTATGCAAAGTGTGCTACCAATAAATATATTTTTCATATGTGCTGGCATATCGTCTGCACCCTCTAGTGTGTGTTTAAATCCTCTCCAGCCATCTGGAATTAACGAGTTTAAAAAGCTCTCTATATCGCCTCTTACTGATGGGTCGTAGTTTTCGTTTATTGCTAAAGAGCAAGATGTATGTTGCAAAAAAATATTTACAACGCCACAATCTATTGTAATTTTATCTTCTATTAAGTCTGTAATTAGGTGCACCCCACGAGAGTGAGGTTTTAGGGTAATGCTACTTTGATGTACCATCTTCGCCTTCGCAGCTACTCTCTTGAATAATAGAGTATCCACACCCCTCGTCGCCACTTAAGTTTAGCTTTGGTCTTAAAGGCTCTTGATAGCTCTGGCTAGCTGTATTTGTAGCTTCTTGTTTAGGGCTTTGTTGCTCTTTTGCTTTTTGTAGTTTGTTGCTAAATTTCTCTATAATATCTCTATCGCCTATAGTTACACTAAAGCTGCCACCTTTTGCCTCTATAGCTATTGGAATTTTCTTAATATTTAAACTTTTTGCAAAGTACCAAGCATTGGTGTCTTTAGCTGTTATAACTTTGTATTTAATACCCTCTTTATTTAAAAACTCTTTTGTCTTTTTGCAGTGTGGGCAAGTTTTAGACGATATTAAATATAGGCCATCTTCTTTAATTAAGCTCTTATTTTTAGGAATCGAAAGAAACGAAAACGCAACAAAAACTGCCAATACTGCAGGTAAAGAGTAACCAAAAACCTTTGGCGATGCAATAAATAGTGTAATAAGCAAAAAGCTATATACACCTAAACAGAATATACAAGGTTCTGGGTTTATATTTATTTGCGATGCAATAAGTAATGACTCAAATATAACCATAGATGCTACAACAACTGTATATAACTTGCTAAAAAACTCTCCTCTAAGTAGTGCTATAACTGCTAGTGAGGCAGCTGCTAATACTCCTAAATAGTTTAGGTATGTGCTATTAAATTTAAGTAACTCTCCAGCAAGTGCGCACCCAGTTGTAGAACACGCCTCTATACCACGACTCTTTAAATAAGTCTCTACAGTAATATAAATTAGTAGTAGTATTGGTAAAATTACTCTAAACTTTTTCACTATTTCTCCTATTTATCGTTAATTTGTTCTGCTATCTCTTTTGCTTTAGCTTTTGCAACTTCTACATCTTTATCTATAACAAGTGACACTGCTAGGCGTCTGCCTTTGTGGCTATTTGGCTTGCCAAATACTCTTACAAACGAATCTTGTGTAAATGCGCTATTTGGCACATCTATTACAGGGTTAGAGCTTTGAGATTTTGCCTTGTAAGCACCACTTGCACCTGGGCTAAAGAACTTAAAATCTAGTGGTAAGCCAAGCACTGCTCTAAGGTGTAGTGCAAACTCGCTTTGGCTTTGCGTAATTAGTGTAACCATACCAGTGTCGTGTGGGCGTGGGCTAAGCTCGCTAAAGTAAACTTCGTCGCCCTTTACAAAAAACTCTACACCAAATATTCCGCGCCCGCCAAGACCATCTGTTATGGCTTTTGCAATCTCTTGCGCTTTTTTAAGTGCAATCTTGCTCATTGCCATTGGTTGCCACGATAAAATGTAGTCGCCATCTTGCTGAATATGCCCAATTGGTTCGCAAAATATAGTTTGGCTCTCGTGTCTTGCAGTTAAAAGCGTTATTTCGTAATCAAACTTTACAAACTCTTCTACAATTAGCTCGCTACTGTCGCCTCTTGCCTCTTTTGCTATCTCCCACGATTTTGCAATATCTTCTGGGCTTTTTGCAATACTCTGTCCGTGTCCAGAGCTACTCATAACGGGCTTAATTACACAAGGGTAGCCAATTTTGCTAGCAGCATCTTCTAGTTCGCTTAGTGTCTTAACAAACTCGTACGCACTTGTTTTTAGCCCTAGCTCTTTGGCTGCAAACTCTCTAATGTTTTTTCTATTCATTGTTTTATTAACAGCTTCTGCATTTGGTATTACATTAAACCCAAGTGCCTCTGCGTCAAAAAGAGCCTCTATGCTAATTGCCTCTACCTCTGGTAAAATGTAGTTTGGTTTATAGCGCTTAATTACCTCTAAAAGAGCCTCTTTATCTTGCATATCAACAACTACTGCTTCGTTTGCAACTAAGTGCGCAGGTGCATTTTCGTATTTGTCAACTGCAATTACCTCTATACCTAAACGCTGAGCCTCTATTGCTACCTCTTTACCCAACTCGCCAGAGCCAAGTAACATAATAGATGTAGAATTATCATTAAGTGGTGTTGTAAATTGCATAATTAATCCTAAAATTTAAGTTAAAAGATTGTATCAAAAAAAGGTAAAAATTGAATTAAAATTTGTAGATTTTTAGGGCAAAGCCCCAAAGCTAGATTATAGTCTAGACTCGTATCTTCTAAGCATATAAAGCTTCTTAAGAATCTTCTTGCGTGTAGCAATTTTCTCTTTCTTACGAGCTTCAGCTGGCTTTTCGAAGTGTTGGCGTGCTCTAGCCTCTGTTACGATAAGGTTTCTATCGCATTGTCTTTTAAACTTACGGTATGCGTCGTCAAAACTATCTCTTGAACTTACTAAAATTCCTGGCATTACATTCACCCCCTTTCCTCTCGGATTTGCTTTTATTACTCCCACAATGAATAGTCTCAAAAATTAAGATTATTCGTTGGGGGAGTAATAATCATTAAGCATAGAGAAATTGGTTGCAATTATACGAATTTTATATTAAAATATAGCATTTAGTTTTACAAAAGGTTAAAAAATGCAAAAAGTTTTTCAAAGTTGCTATAAAATGGATAACAAGTGCTATACAAAGTACGCCCTAAGTGAAGATATTTTAATGGAGCATGCAGCAAGCTCTATAGAGTATTACATACGCAAAAACCATCCAAAGGCATCTACTATATTAGTAGTTTGTGGCTCTGGCAATAATGGGGCAGATGGTATTGCGCTTGCTAGGCTTTTGCATAAAGACTACAATATTAAACTACTACTGCCATTTGGCGCAAATAGCGATATGGCAAAACTACAACTAAATAGAGCAAAACTAATAGGAGTAGAAATTACAGATAAAATTAGCAAACCAGATATAGTTGTCGATGCCCTATTTGGTGCAGGCTTAAATAGAGAGTTAGATAAAGCTTCTTGTGCAATTATAAACGAACTTAACTCTCTAAATTGCTTTAAGATTGCTTGCGATATACCAAGTGGGTTAGATGTGCTTGGAAACCCACTGCCAATTGCATTTTACGCAGATGTTACAATAACTATGGGTGCACTTAAAGAGGCACTATTTAGCGACTTTGCAAAAGACTATGTAGGCTCTATAGAGGTTGCAAATTTAGGTTTAGCAAGAGAGCTTTACGAAGATAGCACAAGTAGCTACTTACTAGAGGCTAGCGATTACAAAGCGCCATTTCGCAAAAGCCACAATAGCCACAAAGGTAGCTTTGGGCATGTTGCAATATATTGTGGGCAAAAAAGTGGAGCAGCAACTCTAAGTGCAATGGCAGCAACTAAATTTGGCGCTGGTTTAACTACAATAATCTACCATGAAAATGTAGATATACCACCATATATAATGAAAAGCACATCTTTACCACACAATACAACAGCTATTGCAATAGGTATGGGATTGGGCGATTTTTACGAAGAGCAAGATCTTAAAAAAGAGGTTATAGACTCTACAATTCCAATAGTTTTAGATGCCGATGCCCTATATAAAAAAGAGCTATTAAATATTGTAAAACAAAATAGACAAGTAATACTAACCCCACACCCAAAAGAGTTTGCTGCTATTTTAAAACTGCTAGAAGGTAGAGATTTAAGTATATCGTACATTCAAAAAAATAGATTTTCTTTAGCAAAAGAGTTCTCTAAAGAGTATAAAAATGTAGTACTACTACTAAAGGGCGCTAACACAATAATTGCTAAAAATGGTAATATTTATATAAATCCACTAGGTACTAACGCTTTAGCCAAAGGCGGAAGCGGCGATATACTAAGTGGACTTATTGCATCTTTACTAGCCCAAGGGCAAGAGTCGCTAAATGCTGCAATTAATGGCTCTTTAGCACTAGCACTTGCAGCAAATAGTTACACAAAAAACAACTACTCGCTTCTGCCTACAGATATTATAGATTTACTTTAGAAAAGCTACATATCTAGCTCTTCTATCTCTTGATAAACTTTATTTAAATGTTTACCCATTTGGTGGTTAAATGCATCCCATTTTTTATACTCTTTTAACTCTTTTATTGCATCGTTTTTAAAACTATAGTACTCTTCATCTGCCTTATAGGCTTTGCTTGCGTATTTTTTTAGAATTTTAAGGTAAGTTAAAAATGGTTCAATTGTCTCCTTAGCTTTTCCAGATGGGCCATGACCTGGAACATACAGAGTATATTTGTTATCTTTTAAAATAGAGTCTAAAAGTTTAATATTATCTATAATACTAGAGCTACCATCAAATCCACCTAAGCGATTTTTCATTAAGTTATCACCTAAAAATAGTGTTTTTGAGTTTAGGTGTGCAATTAAAATATCGGTATCAGTATGCGCTTTTTTAGGGTGAAAAAATTTAAATTTCTCGCCATCTATCTCTAATATTTGTCCATCTTTAATTTCGTGATTTGGGAATTTGAATGGTTTTGTACCATTTAGATTTTTAGTTAATCTATCTAATATGCCATACCACTTGTTTGCTTCTGTAGCTTTTACTGCTTTTATCATGTTTGGGTGTGCATATATTGGAACATTTGGATACTCTTTAGCAAAAGCTATATTTGCAAACCAATGATCACCATGTTTGTGCGTGTTAAATATTGCAAAAAGTGGTTTTTTTGTAACTTTTTTTACCTCTTTTAGTACCTCTTGACCAATATTATAGTTTCCTCCTGGGTCTATTACTATAATTCCATTTTTAGATTCAATAAAAGCTGGATTGTTCATAAAGCCTCTATTTTCAATGTTTGGCTCCATTGCTGGGCCATGCATTATCCATACATTGCTATTAGCCATCTGCTTAAAATTAAATTCGCCTAAACTACCAAGTTTAAATGCATTAGCACTTAATGTCAAAATAGTAATAAATAAAAAAAACCTTTTCAATACCATAAATAATCCTTATATTGTAAAATTTGTATAAACTATATTGTAATTAATTATTATTAAAATAAACTTTTGCAACTTAGTTTGCAAAAATAATCTAATTCTTTCAGTATAATTCACATAAATTCTACAAGAATTGTTGTAAAATAACTAAATATTTTAAGAGGTGCTATATGAGTAAAATAATAGAAGATATAAAACAAGAGGTTAAAAAAGTAATTGTAGGGCAAGATGAGCTAATAGATGCCCTATTAATTGGTTTAATTGCAAATGGGCATATACTTGTAGAGGGTGTGCCAGGTCTTGCAAAAACGACAGCTATTAATGCACTAACAAAGGCAATTGGACTAAACTTTAACAGAGTACAATTTACACCAGACTTGCTGCCAAGCGATATTACAGGAACCGAGGTTTATAACCCAAAAGATGCATCTTTTTATGTAAAAAAGGGTCCTATTTTTACAAATTTACTATTAGCAGACGAGATAAACAGAGCCCCTGCAAAAGTGCAAGCAGCGCTTTTAGAAGTTATGCAAGAGAAGCAAGTTACTATTGGCAACGAGTCGTTTAAGCTAGATTTACCATTTTTGGTTATGGCAACGCAAAACCCAGTAGAACAAGAGGGTGCTTATAGGCTACCAGAAGCGCAGCTAGATAGATTTATGCTAAAGGTAACAGTTGGCTATAACACAATAGAGCAAGAGCTAGAGATAGTAAATAGAGTAGCAAAAAATGGCTTTAAAAGTGTACAAAGTGTCGCAACTAAAGAGGACTTAAAAAATCTAGAAAACGAATTTAAGCAAGTGCATGTAGACGAAGAGTTACAAAAGTATATGCTAAAGATTATCTTTGCAACAAGAGAGCCAAAAGAGTACAATCTAGAAGATATAGAAGAGTATTTAGAGTTTGGTGCAAGCCCAAGAGCTAGTATAGATTTATATAAAGCAAGTTGTGCAAAAGCGCTAATAAATGGCAAAGATTATGTAACACCTTTAGACATTGCAGAGGTAGTATATAGCGTGCTTAGACATAGAATTATCTTAAGTTATAAAGCAGAAGCTAAAGGGATTAATAGCGACTATATAATTAAAAAGATTTTAGAGACAATTAAAGCACCATAGGAGGTGCTTATGAATTTAAAAAGTAAAGAGATAATACTAAGAGCAAAAAAGAGCGTATATACCGGAAATTTGGGCAATAACTTAACATCTTTTAAAGGAGATGGTATAGATTTTGCCGAAATTAGAGAGTACAATTATGGCGACGATGTAAGAAAAATAAACTGGAAAGCAACCGCAAAAAGTGGCAATTTAAAGATAAACGAATTTAACGAAGAGCGAGAGCTACACATAGTAGTAGCTTGTATGTTAAGTGGTGGCTTAAACTTTGGACTAAAGCGCCTAAAGCAAGATGTAATGGCAGAGTTAGTTGCACTACTTGGTTTTAGTGCATTAATTAATGGCGATAGATTCGAGCTTATTTTATTTAGCGACACCTTGCACAGGCACTTTAAGCCAACAAAAAGCTCTGGCGTTATAGAAGCAGGTGTAAGCGAAATTGTGCAAAGTAGTTATGTTGGTAAAGAGGCAGATTATGCAAACTTTACAAGCTACTTACAAAGTAAGCTAAAAAAAAGAGCTATAGTTATAGTGTTAGGAGATTTTTTCGAAGATGGCATAGACTTAAGCCCTCTTATTAAGCACCAGCTATATGCAATTAATATTAGAGACCATTTTGAAGAGGAGCCAAACATAAGTGCAGATTTAAATTTAGTAGACCCAAATACGCTAAATTTTATGGAGCTTACACTAAATAAAGGTGTTGTAAACGAGTATAAAAAAGAGCTCTTAAAACACGACAACAAGTTAAAAGAGCACTTTTTAGAGTACGCAATAGCAGGTGCAAAAGTATATACAGATGACGATTTATACTTAAGAGCAACTCAAATTTTTAAAGGATAGTAATGCAAGAGCTTAAAGGCTTAAAAGATATAAAAGATATTGTGCCAATAGATACATTTAATCCTTTATGGATACTTTTAGTACTCTTTTTGGCACTAGCATTAGCACTATATTTTAAATTTTTTAAAAAAGAGAGCAAAAAATTTAGGTTTAAATTAACTTTAAAAGAGAAAGCAAAAAATAGAATTAACTCTATTAATTGGAGTGATGCAAAGTTAGTTACCTATATATTTACGCAAGATGTAGCTCTTTTTGTAGATGAGTCTAATACTGCTGAGTATAGTAAAATTTTAAAAGAGCTAGAGTGCTTTAAATATAAAAAAGAGATACCAAAAATGAGTAAAGAGTTAAAAGAGGAATTAGAGCAATTTATAAAGGGTATTAAATGGTAGGTTTAGAGCTAGAATACCCGCTGTGGTTACTGTTGCCACTGCTATATTTAGTGTGTTTAAAGTTTTGCAAAAAAAGTAGCCAATCTATATATTTTAGTGGCTTTAGGCTACTTAAAAAGGCTGTTAAAAAGAGCAATTTAGTGCAAAAAAGTTTATACTTTATAGTTGTAACTCTATTTGCACTAGCACTTGCTACGCCACTAAAGAAGAGCGATATCAAGATTAAAGACGACAAAGGTTACGAGATTGCGCTAATTATGGACGCAAGTGGTTCTATGCGAAAATTTAATAAATTTGGCATTACTAAAGATATTGTACAAGAGTTTTTAAAACAGAGAGTTCACGATAAAATTGGTTTAACAATTTTTGCAGATTTTGCCTATGTTGCAGTACCACTAACATACGATAAAAACAGCATGATAAGGCTGCTAAAAAGGGTAGATGTTGGGGTTGCAGGGGTGCGTAAAACGGCACTTTATGAGGCACTTTTTTTAAGTGCAAATTTGTTTAAAGATAGCAAATCTAAAAATAAAGTAGCAATTCTTTTAACAGATGGAATGGATAATACCGACTCTATTCCTATGGATGTTGCATTAAAAACAGTTAAGAAATATGGCATTAAAGTTTATACAATAGGCATTGGAAACACAGGAGATTACGACCCAAATGTATTAGAGCATATTGCAAAAGTGAGTAATGGAAAGTTCTTTCAAGCTCAAAGCACAGAGGCACTTAAGAGAATTTACAAAACTATAGATAAGCTAGAGAAAAGTAAAATAAAGGCTAAAAAGTATGTTAAGAAAAAATATTATATGCAATACCCTTTAGCTGCTGCTATTTTGCTACTATTGGCGCTAGTTTTGTGTAGATTTAAGGGGGTAAAAAATGGTATTTGAGAATATTAATATATTGTGGTTACTTATTTTAATACTGCCATTGCTATTTTTTACAAAGTATCTTGCCAACTCTTTAGATAGTATATTCTCTAAAGAGATTTTAGAGAGAATTAGCCCAAAGGGTAGGGTGCTTGGGCAGAGGGCTAGAGTAGTTTTGTTAATATTATCTTTGGCTTTTGCAATTGTTGCTCTATCTCGTCCACAGTTTGATAATGGCGATATAAAAGTAGCTAAAAATAGTAAAAATTTGGTAGTTGCAATAGATATATCTAAATCTATGTTTGTAAGCGACTTGTATCCGAATAGATTCGAGTTTGCTAAGGCTAAATTTAAAGAGTTTTTACTAAATTTAAAAGAGACAAAAGTTGCACTTCTAGGCTTTAGCGATAGAGCCTTTTTAGTAGCGCCCCTAACTAGCGACTATGGTTCGCTAAAGTACCTAGCCGAGCACTTAAGGGCAGACTACTTAAATTTAAAAGGAACTTCTATACTGCAAGCACTTAACTCGGCGCAAGATTTAGCAAAAGATAGCAAGCAAAAGGCTATTTTAATATTTACAGATGGTGGCGACTCTAAAGATTACACTAAAGAGATAGCCTATGCAAAAGAGAACAACATAAAAGTTTTTGTATATGCAACTGCCACAAAAGAGGGTGCAACACTTAAAAGTGGGGGTAAGCTAGTTAGGTTAAAGCTAAATAGTGCAATAAAAGAGCTTGCGCTTAAAAGTGGTGGTGCATATATGAGCTATGGTTTAAATATGCAAGATATGGCAAAATTAGCAGATGTTGTAGAGTCTAAATTGGCAACGCAAAAAGAGAGTACAGAGGTTATTAAAAATAGAAAAGAGCTATTTTATTATCCGTTAGTAGTTGCTGTAATTTTACTATTTATGGCACTATTTAGCCTACCAAAAAGGAGAGTAATATGAAGAATTTAATAGTTATTTCGCTCTTTATATTAAATTTAAATGCAGGTATTTTAGACTATTTTAGTGCAAAAAATGCTACAAATGCCTACAAGGCTAAAGAGTACTCTAGTGCAATTAAAGATTATAAAAATTTAGCAAAAAGTGGCAAAGATAGTGCAATTTATAACCTTGCCAATAGCTACTACAAAGCTGGTAAATATAAAGAGGCAATTACAGAGTACAAAAGAGTTAAAGATAAGAGCCTAAAGTATAAATCTCTGCATAATATTGGTAATTCGTATGCAAAATTAAAAAAGTTTGATAACGCTATAAAAGCTTATGAAGAGGCTCTTAAACTAAAAGAAGATAAAGATACAAAAGCCAATTTAGAGCTTATTAAAAAGTTAAAAAAACAAAAAGAGCAAAAGAAGCAAAATAAAAACTCTAAGAAAAATAGTAAAAATAAAAAAGACAATAAAAAGCAAGATAGCAAAAAACAGAATAAGCAGAGTCAAAATAGCAAGAATCAGCAAAATAAAGACAATAAAAACTCTAAAAACAGACAAGATAACAAAAATAAAGAGTCGCAAAAACAGAGTCAAAAACAGCAACAAAAAGAGCAAAATAGCAAACAAAACAAAGAGAATAACAGCACTAATCAAAACCAAAAACAGCGCCAAATTAAAGAGAACAATAACACTAAGCAAAAACAGCAAAATAAAGAGAATAACGCAATAAAGCAAAAACAACCTAAGAAAGAGAGTCAAAAAAAGAAAAAGCAAAAACAAGTAGGTAGCAAAAAGCAAAAAGAGCAACAAAAAGGCAAAAAAGGGCAAAATGCTAAAGCTATAAAAGCATTTCCTATATCAGATATGGAAGAGCGAAAATGGCGAAAATTGCTAGAGAAAAAGGGCGTAAATAGCCTTATGCTAGAGCTACCATCTAAAAAAGGAGTAAAAAGTGAAAATAGCACACCTTGGTAAATTATTTTTAATATCTATAATTACAACTGTAGTTGCATTTGCACAAGTTGTAGAGACAACGCTAAGTAGTAGCCAAATTGTTGCAGGAGATGTGGCAAAATTAACAATAAAAGCAGAAGGAAAAGATATAGAGTTTCCTAATATTACTACTATTGCTGGCTATAATATAATAGAGCAATCTAACAGTAGTAATATTGTATATATTAATGGGCATTTAACTCAGTCTCAGAGCAAAAGCTACTATTTTAGGCCAACAAAAGATGCTAAAATAGCGCCTTTAGATATTAAAGTAGATGGCAAAGTATACAAAAGTAAAGAGTTAGAGATTAGTGTAGTTAAACCAAAAGCTAGCGCAAAAGGGCAAGATGTTATTTTAGAGATAAACGCAACTAAAACTAATGCTAAAGTTGGCGAGCCAATAGAGTTAAAGCTAATTTTTAAAGTTAAAAGGGGCGTTCAATTAAGTAGGGTAAATATTGTACCACCAAAACTAGAGAACTTTTGGGCCGAGCAAATTAGAGGCGAGCAAAAAAGTACAGATGGAGTTTACGATATTGTTACATATAGATTTTTAATTACACCACAAAAAAGCGGCACTCTAAAGATACCCCCAACTTATGTAAATGTAGGTAAAGCAGTAAGAGGTGCTAACTCGTTTAACGACCCTTTCTTTGGTACATCTATAAGGTGGCAAAAGATATACTCTAACGAAATTACTATTAATGTAGAGCCACTGCCAAACAACTTAGAGCTTTATGGACACTTTTTAATAACTGCAAAAGTAGATAAAAAGGTAGTAAATGCAAACGAGCCACTTAACTTAACTATAAAAGTAAAAGGCGAAGGCAATTTAGACGATATTAAAAAGTTTGATATTCAAGTGCCAAATGCTATGGTTTACAACAACGAGCCAAAGGTTTACAAAAGGGTAGTTAAAGGTAAACACACAGGCGAATTTAAACAAAAAGTAGCAATTGTAGCAGAGAATAACTACACAATAGCACCTATAAAATTAGAGTATTTTGATAGTAAACTACAAAAAGTAGTGGTGGTAAAAACTAATCCAATTTTTATTAAAGTAAAGCCGCTTAAGAGTACTACAACAACATCACTACCAACAAAACAAAAAATAGAGCTTGCAAATAATAATACGCAAGCCCCAAGCATACCACAAGCAAATAGTATAAATATTATATACCTAGTAGCAAGTTTTTTAACAGGAGTGGCACTTACTCTACTCTTTATTAACCTATATAAAAAAGAGCAAAAAACACCAAAGCCAATAACTATACAAATTAAAAAAACAAAATCTGATAAAGAGCTATATAAACTTTTACTACCATACACAAATGACGAATATATTAAAGATAAAATACAAAAACTAGAAGCAAATATATATAAAAATGCAAATAATAAAATAGACAAAAAAGAGCTTATAGCCTACTTCGAAGAAGTAACTTTTAGTTAGTTTACACCTACTAATAGGGCTATTTTGCTCTATTTAGTAACCAATTGGTAAAAAGTTATTTATTGGTATTGGTGTATTTGTATAGATTTTTCGCTTAGTTGCAGAGTTTGAGTTTATACTTTCGCACCAACCAATATTTGTTGGCAGAGCACTTGTACTGCCGATATTATTTTGAGTAAAATTATCCCAATTAGCACTATTTGGTAATATGTGATTTAGTACAAAATTAGCTCTTGCTTTTACATCGTCTTTTGCAATTTGGTTTCTGCTACCCCAGCCTAATATAAAATCGTTGCAATCAGTTGGGTTACTTGGGTTGGATGTAAAGCCTATATCCATCTCTATATTATAGTGGTATTTCATCATAGCGCTCTCAAAGAGCATTGCCAAATCTTCATATTGATTTGCAAAGTTATACATATTGGTTGCACTATCAGTTTCAAATAGCATGCCAATACTATATGGCTCTAGCTCTCTATCTTGAGAAGAGGCACTTTTGTTAAAATATAATACTCCAGCTAAGCGTTTTAGTGTGTTTTGTGTTAGTGGCATAGTGTTGTATAGTTTTGTAGATACTCTTTGCTCTTTATTTGATTCTAGCGCTTCTACAATAGGTGCATCTCTGTTAGAATTAGCTATAACATCTCTATTTGCAAAATCGTTTGCATGTGAGAGTTCGTGGTATAGTAGTGCAGCTAGTGCATATTTAATATCTTCTGTGCTTCTAGCTTTTGGGTTACTTAAAGAGGTATATTTTATGGCTGGTTTATTATTTTTTACATATCTCCATGCAGGTGTAAATTTTAATTTATTGCCATATTCTGAACGAAAGTCATCTTTTTTAGTAATATCTTTTGCTTCCTCTATACTTAGCCAAAGATACCTAGGGTCTATATAGATTGCACCAGTATTTGTCGTGTAAAATGATGGTATTATATCATCGTCTATTACAATTGCAGTTACTGCGCCTAACATCTGTAGCATATCTGGTTCTAGAGTATCTAGCATCTGCATAAATCTATCACCCATCCATTTATGCGAAACTACTAAGCGCGAGCGAATTACATCTTTGGTAATTTTACCTTGTTCTCTAATTAGTGGTAGTGTATTTAGCGAACACGATGTATTAAAAGATGTACATCTTTTTAGAATATCTTTATATTTAGACTCTTTGTTGTAAACAAATGTATCATCTAAATTTATACTTGTTTCATTAGGTATGCCACCACCTTTGCTAGTTACATTTTCGCAAGATGTAATAAAAAAAAGTGTAGGTATTGTTAGTAGTGTAGTTATTGGTAGATATTTAAAATTATTCAAAACCTTCTCCATAAATAAATATTTATACCATAATATCGTATTAAATATTAATTTAAAGAAGAAAGTTAATTAGTTTAGTTAATTTCCTTTTTAGCTAGCTCTAAAGCACTTATAACAGCATCAATATTAGATTTTGGTATATGTGCAACCCAATTAGGAGATTGTGCATCGCCATCTAAAAATATACCAATACTTACAACAGATTCGCTATCTTCGCTATATGGCTCTAGTATTGTTGCTACTTTTATTTTTCCATTCTTTGTACCACTTAAATCTATCTCTTTAATTATTCTATCAATTCTACCCATAAATTATTTAGCCTTATTAAAATTTTTAAATTATTATATCAAAACTTATATGAAATTGAACCTATAAAAATATCTATTCCCATATTTGGGTGTTTAATTCCCGCATTTGAGTAGTGCATATATCTAAAGCTAAAGTCAAAATTTTTATATCTTACACCTGCACCAACTCTATCTTCGAAATGGTAATGGCTACCAATATTTCTTGTTTTAATGTGTGTTTTACTCCAATAAGATACCCCAATTCCAGCTTCAATATATGGCTTAAAGTCCCCAAAATCAAGGTAGTAAGCAAATACAGGAGATAGCGCAACACCAAAGTTACTTTCATCTTTCCACTTCCAATAGTTTGCACTTAATTCATAGTATCCACTAAAATATCCATTGCTAGTTTGGCCCCATTTTGTGTTAAAATCTTTTCTTAAACCTATACGGTATATATCTATATCGTCTTTACTTTGACCGATACTAAAAGTAACACCATCTATATAATTAGCTACATCTTGTGCAGAAGAGATAGTTATTGATGTTGCTAATATTGCACTTGCAAGAATAATTTTTTTCATAATTGCCCCTTTTTTTATACATTATACTAATTTATAATAAATTTAAATAGCTTGTTGAGTAAAAAATTAATTTAAATTCTTTAATTGGTACACAAAAAAGTGTTATAATATAGAAAAAGGAGCTATTATGAGTAATAAAGATATACAGAGCAAAGATAGTAAACAAAATAATGAGCTTAATCTTTTAGATTTACTAGGTATAAAAATAGAAGATGGAAAGATTAAAATAGATACAAACACAACTAAAACTTTTTTTGAAAATATTCATAAAAAAGTAGAAGATAAAGTTAAAGATATAGAAAAAGATATAAAAGATGGAAATATAGATTTTAAAGATAGTGTAGGGGTTAAAATAAATGATGATAAAATAGAGATAGATTTAAATAGAACAAAATCTTTTTTAAATGATATATCTAATAAGGTTAAAAGTTTTGCAAGTAGTATTGATTCTACTATTGAAGATATAGTAAAAAAGAACTAACTTAGGAAGCTCCTAAGTTAGTAAGAGTAAGCTATTAGCCGTTTCTCTTTTCGATAATTTCTTTTGCTACATTTGCTGGAACCTCTTCGTAGTGATCGAATTCCATAGCGTATGTTGCACGACCTTGAGTCATACTTCTTAGGTCTGTAGAGTAACCAAACATCTCTGCAAGTGGTACAAATGCATCAACAATTTTGTTTCCTGCTCTATCGCTCATACCATTAACTTGTCCACGACGCTTAGAAACATCACCAATTACATCACCCATGTAATCTTCTGGTACTTCTACTTCTACTTTCATCATTGGCTCTAAGATAACAGGATTAGCTTTTTTAGCACCTTCTCTGAATCCCATAGAACCAGCAAGTTTAAATGCCATTTCACTAGAGTCAACATCGTGGTAACTACCATCATAAAGAGTAACTTTTACATCTTCTACTGGATAACCAGCTTGGATACCTCTTTGCATTGCCTCTTGAATACCTTTGTTAACTGGTTGAATAAACTCTTTTGGAATAACCCCACCTTTAACTTCGTCGATAAACTCATAACCAGCACCTGGCTCTTGAGGCTCAATTTTAATATATACATGACCAAACTGACCACGACCACCAGACTGCTTAGCATATTTATACTCTTGATTAACAGCGTTTCTAATAGTTTCACGGTAAGCAACTTGTGGAGCACCAACTTCTGCTTCTACTTTGAACTCTCTTTTCATTCTGTCAACAATAATCTCTAAGTGAAGCTCACCCATACCAGAGATAATAGTTTGTCCAGACTCTTCGTCTGTACTAACTCTAAAGCTTGGATCTTCTGCTGCTAGTTTACCTAGTGCAATACCCATTTTCTCTTGGTCAGCTTTTGTTTTTGGCTCAACTGCAACAGAGATAACTGGATCTGGGAACTCCATTCTCTCAAGAACAACTTTATCTTTATCGCTACATAGTGTATCACCAGTAGTTGTACTCTTAAGACCAACAACTGCACCAATCTCACCAGCGTAAATCTCTTTAACTTCTTCTCTTTTAATAGCGTGCATCTTCATGATACGACCAATTCTCTCTTTCTTCTCTTTTGTAGAGTTAAGAGTATATGAACCAGCTTCTAGTGAACCACGATATACACGAATAAATGTTAACTGACCAACAAATGGGTCTGTCATAATTTTAAATGCAAGTGCTGCAAACTCGCCATCGTCAGTTGACTCTACAGTTACTTCTGTATCTGGATCGTCCATTAAAGTACCATTAATTGCAGGTGCTTCTACTGGAGATGGCAGGTAATCTACTACACAATCAAGAAGTGTTTGAACACCTTTGTTTTTAAATGCAGTACCACAAGTCATTGGAACAACTTCCATATTAATTGTAGCTTTTTTGATACCTTCCATAATTTCGGCTTCGCTTAACTCTTCGCCTTCCATATATTTTTCCATAAGGTCTTCGTTGGCTTCGCACTCACTAATACCTTCTATCATCTTTTCACGCCACTCAGCAGCTTGCTCTGCATACTCTTCTGGAATATCTAATACATCAAATTTTTGACCCATTAGTGTTTGATCGTCATCCCAGATTACAGCTTTCATTTTAACTAAGTCAATTATACCTAAGAAGTTCTCTTCTGCACCAATTGGAAGTTGAATTACTAAAGGGTTACCTTTTAGTCTATCTCTAATTTGTCTCTCTACTTCAAAAAAGTCTGCACCAGTTCTATCCATTTTGTTAACAAATACAATTGATGGTACACTATATCTATTTCTTTGTCTCCAAACTGTCTCTGATTGAGGTTGAACCCCACCAACAGCACAGAATACTGAAACAGCACCATCAAGTACTCTCATAGAACGCTCAACTTCGATTGTAAAGTCAACGTGGCCTGGAGTGTCAATAATGTTTACTTGCTTGCCTCTCCACTCACATGTAGTAGCAGCAGAAGTAATTGTAATACCTCTCTCTTGTTCTTGCTCCATCCAGTCCATTGTAGCTGCACCTTCGTGAACCTCACCAATTTTGTGCTCTACACCTGTGTAGAATAGAATTCTTTCAGTTGTTGTTGTTTTACCTGCATCAATATGCGCTGCAATTCCGATATTTCTTAAATCTTCTAATTTATGACTTCTTGGCATCTTTTATCCTTACCATCTATAGTGAGCAAATGCTTTGTTAGCTTCTGCCATTTTATAAGTATCTTCTTTCTTCTTGAATGCTGAACCTTTTTCTGTTGCAGCGTCCATAAGCTCGTTACTTAATCTCTCCATCATTGTTCTTTCGTTTCTCTTTCTTGCAGCATCTACAATCCATCTAATTGCTAGTGATTGTTGACGAACAGGACGAACTTCGATAGGTACTTGATATGTAGCACCACCAACACGGCGAGACTTAACTTCCATTACAGGTTTAACATTCTCAATTGCTTTATTGAAAACATCAATACCTTTTTCACCACTCTTTGATTCAATTCTCTCTAAAGCTGCATACATAATTTTTTCTGCAGTACTTTTCTTACCATCTAACATTACTTTGTTAATAAATTTTGTTAAAACCTTACTACCGTGAACTGGATCTGGTAATATAGGTCTTATCGGAGCTCTTCTTCTTCTCATAAAAATTCCTTCAATCTTTTGATTTACTCAAACTCTTTGCACAAAGGTTTAACCAAAGAGTCTGCTTTAAGTGTTTTGCACTAACCTCAAACTTTTAAACTAATTAGTAACTAAGACTACTTAGGTCTCTTAGTACCGTACTTAGATCTAGCAACTTTTCTGTTTGCAACACCAGCAGTATCTAATGCACCACGAACAATGTGATACTTAACACCAGGTAAATCTTTTACCCTACCGCCTCTTACTAATACAATAGAGTGCTCTTGTAGGTTGTGACCCTCACCACCGATATACGAGATAACCTCGAATCCGCTTGTTAATCTAACTTTCGCTACTTTTCTAAGTGCTGAGTTAGGTTTCTTTGGTGTAGTTGTATATACTCTAGTACAAACTCCTCTTCTTTGAGGACAGCTTACTAATGCTGGTGATTTTGATTTTTTAATCACTTTTTTGCGTTCTTTACGCACAAGTTGGTTAATAGTTGGCAACTTTCTTTCCTTTCTAAAAAAATTATTTATCTCTAAAGAGATTTGAATCTGGTGGGTTACACCAAAAAACTCTTAAATAGAACTTTTTGCTGTAGCCTAAAGACAGAAATAGGCAATATTATACTCAAAATTTCTTAAAACCTATTTAATTTTAATTGTGCAGTGTGTAAGAATATTTAAAAATGTAGTTTTAACCCAAGTGTATAGAGGAAGATTAAAAAATCATCCCCTCTGTTGGACTAGAAGCTGTTGCATATGGTTTTTTTGCAATTCTACCTGCTTCGTAGCTTAGTCTTCCAGCTTCTACAGCTAGTTTCATTGCTTTTGCCATTGCAATTGGATCTTTTGCCTGAGCAATTGCAGTGTTTGTTAATACAGCGTCAGCGCCAAGCTCCATAGCAATAGCAGCGTCGCTTGCACAGCCAATACCTGCATCTACAACAACAGGAACACTAACCGCCTCTTTAATAAAGTGAACATTGTATCTATTTTGAATGCCAAGCCCACTACCTATTGGAGAAGCAAGAGGCATAATAGCATGTGCACCAGCATCTTCTAAGCGCTTTGCAATTATCGGGTCATCGTTTGTGTAAGCCATAATTGTAAATCCATCTTTTGCTAAAACTTTACATGCATCTATTGTCTCTATAATATCTGGATATAGCGTTTTAGCAGTGTCGCCAATAACTTCTAATTTAATTAAGTCTATTCCAGTTGCCTCTCTTGTTAGTCTAAAAAGTGTTATTGCCTCTTGAGCAGTTGTACACCCAGCCGAGTTTGGTAAAAACTGAACATTAGAGTTTTTAAAGTAATCCATTAAGTTCTCTTCATCTGGATTAGTTATGTTAACTCTTCTTACTGCTACTGTAATCATTTCGCTTGCACTTGCAATTGTTGCATCGTAAGTTGTTTGAAAATCTTTATATTTACCGCTTCCTACAATTAATCTACTATTAAATTCATATTTTCCTATTTTTAAACTACTCATATTTTCTCCGTTATCTTTTTTTAACAAGTCTCATAATAGAAGCTTGCATTTTACGCCACAATTTAATATCTACAGCAGGAAATCCGCCATAAACTTTACCGCCTTCTAGCGATTTAGTTACGCCACTTCTTGCCGCTAGCATAGCCCTATCGCCAATACTTAAGTGCCCAGCAGTAGCACTTTGTCCGCCCATTACTACACCCATACCAAGCTTAGTAGAGCCAGAGAGCCCAACTTGAGATACAATAATAGAGTACTCTCCAATTTCGCAGTTGTGTCCTACTTGAATTAAGTTATCTAATTTTGCATTTGCTTTTATAACTGTAGAACCTAAAGTTGCTCTATCTATAGAGCAGTTGCTACCAATTTCTACATTATCTTCTATAACAACATTACCAATTTGATAGAATTTAGCATTAGAGTTATCTTTACTTACAAAGCCAAATCCATCGCTACCAATAACGGTTCCACTATGTATTGTAACATTAGAACCAATTTTGCTATTGTAGTATATTGATACATTTGGATAGATTATACTATTAGCTCCAATCTCTACCCTATCGCCAATATAGCAATTTGGCATAATAGTGCAGTTGTTGCCAATTTTTACATCTTTTCCAAATACAACATTTTGTGCGATATCGCAGCTATTATCGTAGCTAGCTTCGTAACTTTTTGCCGATGGTTTGTAGGCAAAATGTTTTGTAGCCTCTGCCATTTTTCTATATGGGTTGTCTGTAATAATTGCAATAGACTCTTTAGGTAAGTATTTTGCATACTTTTCTTGTAAAATTACTGCACCCGCTTTTGTCTCTTTTAATTGGCTTAAATATTTACTATCATGAAAAAAGCTTAACGAAGCAGGCGTTGCGTCTTTTAAAGAGAGTAAATTCTCTATCTCTAAATCTTTACTGCACTCAACATCTATACTAGCTGCAATCTCTTTTAAGCGTATGCTCATTATCTCTCCATAGCTACAACGCCACTTCTTACAATCTCTATTGGATTGTAATTTTGTGCAGCCTCGATACAGTGGTCTATTCTTTTAGACTCATCTGCCGCCATAGCAATAATAATACTCTCGCCAGCATTTACAATACCGCCATTATAAGCCTCGAATAGTGCTTGTATATCTGCCATACTGCTATCTTTTTGAGAAAACTTAACTAAAACCATCTCTTTCTCTACCATAGAGTCGTGTTCTATAACTTTATAAACTGGTATTAGCTTATGAAGTTGCTTAATAATTTGCTCTATTACTCTTGCGCTTCCTCTTGTTACAATGCTCATGTGCGACATATCGCTATTAGGAATAGAAGCTACTGTTAAAGAGTCGATATTGTAGCCTCTACCTGCAAAAAGTCCTGAAACTCTAGCTAAAACTTGTGCTTCATTTTGCACTATTACAGAAATTACTCTTCTTACTTTTTGCATTATCTTTCCTTGTACTCTAACATCATATTATAAAGTGCTCCACCAGCTGGAACCATTGGTAGAACATTTTCAAATCTATCTACAGCTACATTTATAAATGTAACTTTTTTCTTTTCTATAGCATCTTTTAGTGCACTATCGAACTCCTCTTTTGTTGTAACATCATATCCAATTCCACCACAAGCTTCTGCTAGCATTTTCCAGTTTGGCTGGTAGCTTAAGTCTGTTTCGCTATATCTCTTTTCGTAGAAGAATGTCTGCCACTGTCTAACCATACCTAAGAAGTGGTTATTTAATATTACATTAATTACAGGTATATCGTACTCTGCTGCAGTTACTAACTCTTGTACATTCATTAAAATAGAGCCATCACCTGTAACATTAATTACAACTTTGCTAGGATCTGCCATTTTTGCACCAAGTGCAGCTGGTAGCCCAAACCCCATAGTACCTAAACCGCCAGAGTTAATCCACTGTCTTGGTCTATCAAATGGGTAAAATTGTGCTGCCCACATCTGGTGTTGCCCAACATCTGATGTAATAGTTGCATCTTCGCCCAATATTTCGCCAACTCTTTTTATAACCCACTGAGGCTTTATAATCTCGTTGCTATCGTTAAAAGTTAGAGGATGCACTTCGTTGTATCTCTCTAGTAAAGAGCGCCATACTTGGTATCTGTCGATATTAACTTTCTCTTTAATTTCGTCTATAATCTTTTGAGTTACAATTTTAATATCACCAACAATTGGGTACTCTACATCTACTATTTTACCAATGTTTGCTGGGTCTATATCTACATGTATAATATCTGCATACTTTGCAAATTCGCTTAGTTTACCTGTTACTCTGTCGTCAAATCTTGCACCTAAAGATATTATTAAATCGCTCTCACTCATTGCCATGTTAGAGGCATAATTTCCGTGCATTCCTGGCATACCAATTAAAAGTTCGTTACTATCGCCCATAACACCACGAGCCATAAGAGTCTCTACTGCTGGTATTCCACAAAGTTTTGCTAACTCTCTTACCTCTTTATAAGCATTGCTTAAAACGCTACCTCCACCGATAAATAGTAGTGGTTTTTTTGCATTTAAAATTGCATCAACAGCTTTTTTAATTTGTCTATTATTGCCCTTGTAACTTGGTTTGTATGTAGGTATATCTACACTTATAGGGTAGTTAAATTCTGCAATCTCACTTGTAATATCTTTTGGTACATCTACAAGTACAGGACCTGGTCTTCCGCTTCTTGCAATATAAAATGCCTCTTTTAAAATTCTTGGAAGCTCATTTATATCTTTTACTAAAAAGTTATGTTTTGTACAAGAGCGGCTAATACCAACTGCATCTACTTCTTGAAAGCCATCCGTTCCAATTAGGCTAAGCGGTATTTGTCCACTAATTACAACCATTGGAATAGAGTCCATATATGCAGTTGCTAGTCCTGTTACGGCATTGGTAAATCCAGGTCCACTAGTAACCATTGCAACACCAACTTCGCCACTAACTCTTGCATACGCATCTGCTGCATGAATTGCTGCTTGTTCGTGTCTTGTTAAGATATGCTTAAAGCTATCTTGCTTATAAATTTCGTCATATACATTCATTATTGCGCCACCAGGGTAACCAAATACATATTTAGTACCCTCAGCAGTAATGGCTTCGCAAACCATTTGCGCTCCGCTTATTTTCATAAAAAGCTCCACTATTTTTAGATTTAAGAGTGATTATAGCAAAAAAATATTATGTTTTTTGTATAATTAGCTTAAAAATTAATAATTTTAGGATTAAAATGAAGAATTTACTATATAGTATAGTACTATTTATGCTCGTAGGTTGCGGTAAAAATAGTGTAGAAGAGACAAAAAAATTAAATAGCAATAATCCGCTATTAAAAGTTAAGAAAAGTGCTTTAAATGTTTCTCAAAAAGAGAGACTCTTAGAGTTAAATAATACACATATTTTAAAAATAGAAGAACTAAAAGTAAAAAAAGAGCTAAATTTAGCAAATATAGTTGCCCAAAAAGAGCAAAAACTAAAAGAGCTAGAGCTGCAAAAAGAGACACAAATTGCAAAAAGTATGTTACAAAAAGCACAAGTAGAGAGCAATAAAACTATTATAGTTGCCAAAATAAATAGCTCTAAAGAGGTAAAATTAAAAGAGCAAGATAGCTCTTTATATAAAGTTGTTAGTATAATTGTTGCATTAATTTTAATA
>CAZFCZ010000034.1:0-3183 GCA_964517485.1 uncultured Nitratifractor sp.
AGGCTTGCCGGTTCCTGGAAGTAGCTTTAAGATTGTAGATCCTAATAGTTTTGAAGAGCTGCCAATTGGTGAGGCTGGAATGATACTAATTGGTGGAACCCAAATAATGAAAGGCTACATTAAAAACGAGGCAAAAACAGCAGAGGTAATTAAAGAGATTGATGGCATAAGATGGTATGTAACAGGCGATAAGGGGCGCTTAGATGAAGATGGCTTCTTAACCATACTAGATAGATACAGCCGTTTTGCAAAAATAGGCGGCGAGATGGTAAGCCTAGGGCTGGTTGAGGGCGAGATACTAAAGCTTTTAAGCGAAGATGATAAAATCTCAATAGCTGCCATACCAGATGCTAAAAAGGGCGAAAAGCTAGTGCTTATGCTAGAGGGTGTTATGGAGATAGATGATTTGAAAGCCAAAATTAAAGAGCTAAATCTAAACCCGCTATTTGTGCCAAGTTTATATTTTAAAGTAGATGAGCTTCCAAAACTAGGCAGCGGAAAAGCAGACTTAAAAGGGGTTAAAAAGCTAGCATTAGAGCTTGCAGGAGAGTAGGGTGAAAGAGTTAGTAGATATTCATACCCATCTGCTTAGCTCAGATGTAAAATTTAACAGGATTTATGACAAAATAGCACTAAAAATTTTTGGTAAAAAGATGGGGATTGATTTTAGCGAACTAAAACAAGACCCATACCTTGGTTATACAAAAGCACTTATTAGAAATATAAAAAAGTCTAAAAAGATAAAAAAGGTAGTGCTTTTTGGAGTAGATGCTAAGTTTAATTTAGAGGGCAAAGAGACAGATAAAGATATAACAGTATGTGCTAAAAACGAAGATGTTTTAGAACTTTATAGCGCTAATAAAGATATTATAATTCCATTTTTTTCTATTAATCCAAATAGAGCCGATGCACTTGATTTAATAGACAAATATGTAGCTCTTGGCTTTAGGGGTGCAAAATTTTTACAAAACTATTGGCAAATAGACTTAAATGACAAAAGATATATTCCATACTTTAAAAAGCTAGCAGAGCACAATTTGCCACTAATTATTCACACCGGTAGCGAAAATAGCATAGAGTCCAAAAAAGAGTATGAGAGCATTACAATGTTAGAGGCTCCTTTAAGAGAGGGTGTAGTTGTAATTGCAGCACATATGGGGCTAGAGTATAGCCTAAAAAGAGTCTTTAAAAGCTTTTCTAAAGATGCTAAAAATTTTAATAAAGAGTATTTTTTATTGCTAGATATGCTTAAAAAAGAAAAGAACCTATATGCCGATATTTCAGCAATATTAACACCCTTTAGAGCAAAAGTGCTAAGAGATTTAAGTAAGCGTGCAGAGATTCACGACAAACTTCTTTTTGGCACCGACTTTCCGGTACCTATATCTGTAATTTTTAGCAGCTACGACCTGCCACTTAAAGTACGCCTTTTGCTAAATAAAATTAAAAACCCATTTGATAGATATGTAAGTGCTTTGCATTACTATTTTAAAGAGGATAACCCAATATTTACAAACTATAAAAAGGTTTTAACCAAAGTTTTACATTAGAGTTTTATAAAAATTTATAAAAAAGTTATTTTTTTTGTAAAAACTATTGACATTTTAATTTTTTTTATATATAATTGCACTCCAATTAACAACGGAGTGTAGCGCAGTCTGGTAGCGCACCTGGTTTGGGACCAGGGGGTCGAAGGTTCGAGTCCTTTCACTCCGACCATTAAATTTAGTGGTGGATATAGCTCAGTTGGTTAGAGCACCAGATTGTGGCTCTGGGGGCCGTGGGTTCGAATCCCATTATCCACCCCATGAGTTTAGACCCCTTTATGAGCGCCAGTAGCTCAATTGGATAGAGCATCAGACTTCGGATCTGAGGGTTAGGGGTTCGATTCCTCTCTGGCGTACCAATTTATTGGTAGACCAGAGAGGAATTGGCAATTGTGCTATATACACTCTTTTAGATGCACTCGTAGCTCAGCTGGATAGAGCACCCGCCTTCTAAGCGGGCGGTCCTAGGTTCGAATCCTAGCGGGTGTACCACTTAAGTTGAAGTAAAGCTATTTTAGCTATAATTTCAGCCACACTTACGCGGATGTGGTGGAACTGGCAGACACGCTAGACTTAGGATCTAGTGCCGCAAGGCGTGGAGGTTCGACTCCTCTCATCCGCACCATCAATATTAACTTCTTATATTTTAATAGAAATTTCATTATTCATATTATGTTGTTACTCCCCTTCCAATGAACGGTCTGAATTTTTAAGAGACCAAAGTGTTAATCTGTCACTAAAAAATCTTTGAATTAACAAAGCCAAAGCTCTACAAAAATCTGCCAGGAATTAACAAAATCACTACATCAAAATTTAAGAGTATTCGTTGGAGAAGTAATAAAAATGTTTAAATAGGTTACGCTTTGAAAATTAGAAATACTGTTTTTTATAAGATCTTCTATTTATAACCATTAAACTTATATAATTCATATAAAAATGGGAGAAGTAGCATATGAGAAAGATAAAATATCTTATAATAGTATCGTTTATTTTTATTATAACAGCTTGTGCGCCAGGCTATATGTCAAATGACAACTTTAAAAAGAGATTTGGTAATAGTAACAAGATAACTGCAACTATTATTAAACCTGATGCACATGTAATAACAATAGATGGTAATAAAACAAGAGAGCTTAGTATAAAAAGCCAAGTTGCATCAAGAAATATAGAAAGATCTTTAAGAGCAAATCTACCAAAAAAAATATATGTAACTGGCACAACTGGTACAACATGTCCATATATACAAAATGATAATGGGCTAGATGACAACTCATGCTCTTTATTAATCAAAAGTTTAAGAGAGGCTTATGAAAAAGCCACTAAATACCCTAAATATGCGGGTGGAAAGAGTTTGAAAGGTTTGTATTTGTATAAAGGTTACCTTCCATCGACGAATATCTCTATATATACCCTAGCAATAGAGCCAACAAGAAGTGCGGGTGAGTTAACAAAAGATGTACTAATAAGTGTAGTAGTTGGTGCATTAACAGGCATCATGCCTAGTAAGTCTTATACCGATAAGATAGTAATGATTGTGGTTGACAATAAAACCAAAGAGATTTTATGGCTAAGTTCAGTTGCAGGAGATATAGATTTAGAAGATCAAAAAGAGGTTGATGAAAAAATTAAAGAGCTT
>CAZFCZ010000035.1:0-2734 GCA_964517485.1 uncultured Nitratifractor sp.
ATTGGATATTCGAGCTGGTTTTTATAACAAATTTTATAAACCTTCCAAATTTTATACTACACTAAAGTTTTTAAAAAATGGCAAAGTAGTTAGCCACTGGGCAAAAGCTTATAGAGGAATTGTGCTAAAAGAGATAGCCAATAATAGCGTAAATTCAATAGCAGATTTCATGAAACTAGACATTCCAACACTACAAATAGAAGAGATAAGAGAAACCAAAAAAAGCCAAGAGATAATCTATAGCATTACCGAGTAAAGGTAGTATAATAAAAATATAAGAGGTGTAAATGAACCTAATAGAAAATGAATATAAAAATCTTATACTAAATTTAAAACAAAAGATTAGTTCATCTCAAATTAAAGCAGCTATAAAAGTTAACGAAGAGCTCTTGCGACTCTATTGGGATATAGCATCTGTAATAGTAGATAAACAAAAAGAGTTTAAATGGGGAGATAACTTTATAACTCAAATAAGCAATGACTTAAAAAAAGAGTTTCCAAATATGAAAGGCTTTTCTGCAACAAGTATAAAATATATGAGAAAGTGGTATCTTTTTTGGTATGATGAAAAAAGTCCACAACTTGTGGACGATATTTTTAAAATTCCTTGGGGACATAACCGTGAAATAATTACAAAAGTAAAAGATAAACAAGAAGCAATATTTTATGTAGAAAAAACGATTCAAAATGGTTATAGTAGGGCTGTTTTGATTCATCAAATAGAGAGTGGACTTTATAAAAGATGTGCAAAATCTATAAATAATTTTGATTCTAAACTTCCAGCCTTGCAGTCAGATTTGGCAAAAGAGAGCCTAAAAGATCCATATGTTTTTGATTTTTTAAATCTAAGTGAAAAACATACCGAAAAAGAGCTTGAAAATGCTCTTATTAATAATATAAAAGATTTTTTACTAGAGCTTGGCAGTGGATTCGCTTTTGTTGGTAAACAGTATAAATTAGAAGTTGCAGAAGATGAATTTTATATAGACTTACTTTTTTATCATATAAAGCTAAAATGCTATATTGTAATTGAGCTAAAAACACAAAAATTTAAACCAGAATTTGCAGGGCAGCTAAATTTTTATGTATCAGCCGTAGATGAAGAGTTAAAACAAGCTGATGACAATCAAACTATGGGCATATTAATTTGTAAATCTAAAAATAACACAGTTGTAGAGTATACACTAAAGAATATAAATACACCTATGGGAGTAAGTGAATATAAGTTATCAGATACATTACCTAAAGAGCTAGAAAATATTTTACCATCTATAGAAGAGTTAGAAAAAGAGTTAGATAAAATCGATATTTAATATATATTTTTAGTTATAATAAAATTAAGTACACTTAGTTGTTAAAAAAGGAGCATTATGAAAAAAAATTTATTTGAAATGGGTGCGAATTTTGATGATGGGTGGAGTAGTGATAACAAGCAAAAACCAGAGGCAAAATCGCTAGAGGTTAAAGAGCCATCTAAGCATAGACTGCATTTTGCAAAAGAGAATCGAAGAGGAAAAACTGTAACAATAGTAAAGCCATTTTTTTTAACTACAAGTGAGCTTAAGAAGTTGCTTAAAAAGTTAAAGAGCAAGCTAGGTAGTGGTGGCACTATAAAAGATAACACCCTAGAGCTACAAGGCGAAGTTAGCACTAGTGCTAAAGAGATACTTTTAAAAGAGGGCTTTAAGTTTAAGTAGTGCAACTTAAGTTGCTAATGTTTATTACATAATTTGCTACAATTTGCTAAAAAAGGATAAGTATGGGTTCTATGGCACTTTTGATTTTAATGAATATAGGGGTTATGGCCTCTATATATTTAACAATATTTTTAGTAGAGATTTTTTTTGGTATAAAGTTAGATAGTAGTAGCACTAGTAGTTTGCTTATTTTGTCTGTAATAGTTGGCTTTAGTGGCTCTTTGATTTCGCTATTTTTATCTAAAAGCATGGCTAAAAGACAAATGGGTGTAGAGGTAATTACTAGCCCACAAAGCGAGCAAGAGGTGTGGCTTGTAGATACAGTTAAAGAGTTAGCACAAAAGGCAGGTATACGAATGCCAGAAGTTGGTATTTTTAATGGAGTGCCAAATGCTTTTGCAACTGGAGCTAGCCGTAATAGCGCACTTGTTGCGGTATCTAGCGCTATGTTTGATATTATGAGTAAAGATGAACTAAAAGGTGTATTAGCGCACGAAATTGGGCATATTAAAAGTGGCGATATGATAACAATGACCTTGTTGCAAGGTGTGCTAAATACATTTGTGTTCTTTTTCTCAAGATTAATTGCAAATATAGTAGCGCCAAAAGATGAAAATGGCAACAGATCTACTTTGGCATATTATGGAATTAGCTTTGTATTAGAGATGGTTTTAACGCTATTTGCTTCTATGGTTGCTATGTGGTTTAGCAGATACCGCGAATACAAAGCAGACGCAACTGCTGTTAGACTAAGTGGTCCACAAGGTATTTACGATGCACTAAGCAACCTTGCAAAGCTACCAAAAGATGCAGTTGCCCTACCTAACGATGCAAAAGCGTTTGGAATTGTTGGTTTTATGGGCGATCTATTTAGAACACATCCACCAATGCAAAGCCGCTTAGATAATATAGAAAAGGTAGCTTTAGAGTTAGGCTATAGAGCCTAAGATGTATAATATAGAGATTTTAAATCTTTTATATCTTACCTTGCCCGTTGGTTTAGTTGGGTATTTTTACTTTAAATGGGTAGGTAATAG
>CAZFCZ010000036.1:0-13057 GCA_964517485.1 uncultured Nitratifractor sp.
CCTACTACAGCGAAAAACTAAAAAAAGAGAAATTTAATTTCGACGAATCGCAAACAAAACCATACTTCGAGCTAAATAGAGTGCTAGATGGTATGCTAAACTTAATTAGCAAGCTATTTAATGTTAAATTTGTTAGCGCAAACACACCAACATGGCACGAAAGTGTAAAAGTTTACGACATTTTAGAAGACTCAAATACTATTGCTAGAATATACTTCGATTTAGAAGCCAAAGAGAGCAAAAGAGGAGGCGCATGGATGCACAACTGGCAAAGCCACTATATTAATAACAACAAAACAAACCTAGCCTCTGCATTTGTTGTAGCAAATTTTGCACCAAGCTCAAAAGAGCAACCAAGCCTACTTAGACACGACGATGTAGTAACACTATTTCACGAAATGGGGCACGCAATTCACCACCTATTTAGCAAAGTGCCAGAGCGCTCTGTTAGTGGTGTAGAAGGTATTGCTTGGGATGTTGTAGAGTTTCCGTCGCAATTTTTAGAGAACTTTGCATACGAAGCAGAAATTCTAAAAGAGTTTGGATACCACTACAAAACAAACGAGCCAATAAGCAACGAGCTATTAACTAAAATCAAAAGTGCCAAAAACTACCAAGCAGCAATGGGAATGTTAAGACAAATAGAGTTTGCACTATTTGACTTTAAACTCCACCAAAAGTTATACAAAGGGCAAGAGGTAAACGATTTAATAAACAAAATAAGAAAAGATACAGCAATTATTAAACCGCCTAAATATGTGCGCTTCGAACATGGCTTTGCACACATCTTTGCAGGTGGATACGCAGCAGGATACTACAGCTACAAATGGGCAGAAGTATTTAGTGCAGACGCATTTTTCGAGTGCTTAGATAACGGTGCATTTAACCTAAATAGAGCCAAAGAGTATAAAGAGCATATACTACAAAAAGGCTCTAGCAAAGATATGAGCACCCTTTATAAAGAGTGGCTAAATAAGCAACCTCAAACAAGTGCTCTAATAAAACTATACGAGATAAAAGATGAGCCACAATAAAGACTTTTGGCTTCTAGTTGCACTTAGCTTTGCAATAGTTGGGGTACTAACCCTTGGCATATACACAAGCCCAACTTTTACCCAAAAACAAAACTACATAAATTCGCTAGTTATATTTATAGAGATACTCTTTGTAGCATCTGTAACACTACTAGTACTATGGCACGGCTTTAGGCACTTTGCTATTATGCTTACAATTATATTTGCAGCAATAATATCGCTATTTGGCATACAAGCAGCCCTTATTGCCCTACTCTTTACATATATAACATGGGGCTTTGCCTTTTGTATCGAGCTACTACTAGCCCACAACGAAGTAACTAGCGCAATCGAGTGGTTTAAAAAACACTACACTCCAAAAATATTTACTATAGAGTTTAAAGTTTTCTACCCCTTGCTAAAACTAATGCACATACTACTAGAGATAATACCATCAATCATATACAAAGAGCCAACACTAGATTTTAACCCAAAACAACTACAAAAAGCAATGCTTAACGAACTAAAAAAACACCACAACTAATCTTTGCCCACTTTAAGGTTAAATAAAAAATCTACCTTTGTACATTATATTTTATTAGCATTAAAGAATAAAACCCATAAAATAAACAAAAATAATTTTAAGGTAACCATGAAAAGCTATAAAGAATATGTAAGAGAATTTTATAAAGTTTACTATAAAGATGGTGATGATGCTCACTTAATTGACCACGCAGATGCAGTTTGTGATTTATCACTTAAAATAAATAGTAATTGCGATGAAAAGTTAATTATTTTAGCCTCTTATATGCACGATATGTTTAATGCCACTAACCGAAGCTTACATAACGAATTGGCTTATGAGTATGTTTTAAAAAGAGATGATCGCTTTTTAAAAGAGCTATCAGATAAAGAGCTTTTAATGGTTGCGCATGCTACATTAGAGCACAGAGCAAAGTTTAAAGGCAAGTTTTACTCTAAGCTCTCAGAGATAATAAGCGCAGCAGATAGAGGCTTACCAGATTTAAACATTATAGTAATTAGAAGCATGAAGTTCAATAATGCAAATGCGCAAGATGTTTACACCCATATAAAAGAGAAATATAGCTCTAGTGGTTATGCTAAGTACCCTAAAATCTATAAAGATATATTTAAAAAAGAGTTACAACAATTTAAAAAAGATGCCGATACCCTAAGTGTTAAAGATATAGAAACAATTTGGCAACATAGAAGTTGTTAATTTTTTCTATCTAAAAAATACTGCATTAAGTTAGAGCCTATTACTTTGTATTCTATTTGGTTTTGCTGGCTAAAGTCGTCTTTTAGGGTTACGCCACCTATTAGTGCTACTTTGTGTTTAGACTCTTTGGCTATACTTAGTAGCTCTTCTCCTACTGTTTTGGCGTCTGTTTTGGTTGTGGTGTTTCGATATGCGCCTAAGCCTATATAGTCTAAATTTAGGCTATTTGCTACTTTTATTTCGGTTTTATTATGCGTAGAGAGTCCTAATAATTTATTACCAATTTGCTCTCTTACTTTTGCAACTGCTATATTTGGGTTTTTGTTAATTTTTGCTAAATCTTCTTGCCCTAAATGTAGCCCAGAGGCTAGCTTAATTAGCTCTATATAATCGTTAATTATAAGCTTGCCTCTAAAGATTTTGTTAATAAACTCTAAGTCTGCAGTTGCTTCTGCTTTTGTAGCTTTTTTATTACGATATTGCGCAATTTTAATATTTAGAGAGTTTAAAAAAAGTATATAATCTTTAAGGTTAATATTAAAGCCATCTAAGGCTTCTTTGTCTATTAAGGCGTATATAGTGTTTGCTATATTAAGCCTTTAAAAATAGCTTTAATAATTTAGATATGCTATCTTTCATTTCGTTTCTATCGACAATCATATCTATTAAGCCGTGCTCTAGTAAAAACTCGGCTCTTTGGAAGCCCTCTGGCAAGTCAGCACCAATTGTTTGCTTAATAACTCTTTGTCCTGCAAAACCAATTAGTGTATTTGGCTCTGCCATAATAATATCTCCAAGCATTGCAAACGATGCACTTACACCACCCATTGTTGGGTCGGTTAAGATAGATATAAATGGTAGTTTATGGTTAGATAGCCTCTTAAGTGCAGCAGAAGTTTTGCTCATTTGCATTAAAGAGTAAGTACTCTCTTGCATTCTTGCACCACCACTTGCACTAATAATAATTAAACCACTCTTATTTGCGATAGCTCTATCTACTGCTCTTACAATTTTTTCGCCCTCTACTGAGCCTAAACTACCACCCATAAAGGCAAAATCAAATACTACAAGCTCTGTTGGTATACTATTAATAGTACAACTTCCGCTAATTACAGAAGAGCTTTTACCGCCACTTTTGTTTTTACCCTCTTCGATTCTTTTTTTGTAGCTCTTTTTATCTACAAACTTTAGCGGATCGTTTGGTTCTAAATTAGCATCGTGTTCTTCAAAGCTACCTTCGTCGGCTAATAGAGCAATTCTTTTATTTGCATTTACTCTAAAATGGTGTGTACACTTTGGACAAACACTATTAAGAGTCTCTACCTCTTTATAGTACATCAAAGCCTGACATTTAGGGCATTTAATCCAGTGGCTTGGTGCTTCGCTTTTATCTGCTTGTTTCTTAAAACCAAATATACTTGCTAAGTTCATTATACTACCTCTCTTAATTTGTTATAATACTCTCTATTTTTTTAACAGTATCTTTATCTTTTGAAACTATAACATAATCTTTACTAATAGAAACTTGCAAATCGTCACAAAGCCCTAAACCAGCTGCAAAATCGTAAATTCTAATATCGCCCATATATAAAACAAAATTAACTCTATGTGCATATGCAAGCGACAGCGCAACCGCACCTGGTGCTCTATACTTTAAGCACGAGTTAACTAAATCTACACCTACATCTATAAAGCTATAAGAGCGCTCAAAAATACCAATTTTACTCTTTTTAATGCACTTTTCATTAAAAAATACAGAGCTCTCTAAGTTACCAAACTTTAACTTTTTACCCTTAAATTTATAAAAAATATCGCCATTTGCTAAGTTACACACAACTGCAACTTTTAATTTACCATTTTTATCTATAAGCGCAACCGAGCTACCATAATATGGAAAGTTAGAAAAAGCATTAGAGCTACCATCTAGTGGATCTATTACTATTGTATACTCGCCCTCGCCTACTTCGCCTGCCTCTTCTGATTCTATCTTTCCATATTTTGCTAGATACTTAATAAATATAGACTCTGCAAACAAATCTAACCCAGTAGATACATCTCCGCCAGCGCCAACGCTGTGCTCTTTTTGCCAGTCGTCTCTTATGCCTTGCTGTAGTGCAAAATATATCTCTTTATTTGCTTGTAGCGTATCTTTTAAAAATGCTTTTTTCATTACTTAAGCCCTTCTAAGCCTTTTTTTGTAAAATATTGTATCACAAATTAAAAAGGAATAGCATAAAAGGTTTCATTTTAAAACATCAGCTAGCTAAAGGCGAAGATATTATTGTTACTGTTCTTAGCAAAGACAGAGTAGAAAAATACTACCGTTTTTACGGGGCAAGACACTCTATTTTGCAAATGGGGTACTTAATCGACTTTGAATCTCAAGAGAGTAGCAACTTTTTACCACGCATAAGAAGCATATCGCATAATGGCTTTAATTGGCTATATAATAGAAAAAAACTATTTATGTGGCATAAATTTATATCTATTTTTGAGCCCCACTTTAAAGATGTTAAAGAGATAGACCCAATATACTACGACACTCTACTAGATTGTGCAATAAAATGGGATAAGCAGTCTCCAAAAAGGCTAATTGTAGAGGCCTATACCAAACTGCTAAGCTTCGAGGGGCGCTTACAGCCACTAAATAGGTGTGTAATATGCAACCAAAAAATAGAAGATACAATCTCTTTAGTAGGCAATTTTATGCCAGCACATAGCTCGTGTGCAAAAGTAGAACCAATAAAATTTAGCAATATCGAGTACCTATTTAAAACCAATTCTACAATTTGGTTAGATGATAATGCAATAGAGAGGCTATATTTAATTGCTCTAAAGAGCTTTTAGATATAATTAACAAATATTTTAATCTAGCAGATTAACAAGGTAAAAAATGAAATTTAAACTATACGACAGTATTAAAAAACAAAAATTAGATTTTGAGCCAATTATAGAGAATGAAGTATCTATTTATATTTGTGGCCCAACTGTTTACGACGATGCTCATCTTGGGCACGCAAGAAGTGCTTTAAGTTTCGATATGCTAAAGCGTACACTAACAGCACTTGGTTACAAAGTAACACTTGCAAAAAATTTTACAGATATAGACGATAAAATTATTAAAAAGTTATCTACAAGCGAAATGACTCTTAAAGAGTTAACACAACACTACATAAATAGCTACATTAGCGATATGCAAGCTATTGGTGTGCAAAATGCAGATATAGAGCCAAAGGCTACCGAGTCTATAGAGGCAATGGAGAGTATGATAAATACTTTAATTCAAAATAACTACGCCTATAAGCTAGAGAATGGCGATGTCTATTTTGATGCAACAAAAGATACAAAGTATGGCTCTATTTCTAATATGGTTACAGACGACGAGCAAAATATTAGCAGAATCGAAGCTGTTGATGGCAAAAAAAATCCAAAAGATTTTGCCCTATGGAAAGCGTGCAAAGATGGCGAAGATATCTGCTTTAGTACAACCTTGCCAAAAGGCAGACCAGGTTGGCACATAGAGTGCTCTGCTATGATAAACAAACACTTTAAAGGAACAGAGCAATACTGCATCGACATTCACTGTGGGGGTGCTGACTTGCTGTTTCCACACCACGAAAACGAAGCTGCGCAAACTAGATGTGCTCTAAATAAAGAGATTGCAAAATACTGGATGCACAACGGTTTTGTAACAATTGATGGCGAAAAAATGAGTAAATCTTTAGGTAATAGCTTCTTCTTAAAAGATGCACTAAAAATTTACGATGGCGAGCTTTTAAGATACTACCTTGTAACTATAAACTACAGAAACGACTTTAACTTTAGCGAAGAGGATCTAATAAACTCTAAAAAGAGATTAGATAAAATTTATAGACTTAAAAAGCGCCTATATGGTGGCAAAGTTGGTAGTATAAATAAAGAGTTTAAACAAAAACTATTAGATGCAATGAGCGACGATTTAAATAGCTCTAAAGCGTTTGCTACAATAGACGAAATGGTAAACTACACAAATGAAACGCTAGATAAAGAGCCAAAAAACAAAGCTCTAAAACAAGAGGCATTAGCAAATATAAAGTTTGTTAGCACTCTTTTAGGAATTGGCTGCAAAGATGCTATAGAGTGGTTTCAGCAAGGTGTAGATAACGAAACAAAAGAGAAAATAGAGTCTTTAATTAAACAAAGAGCACAAGCAAAAAGCGAAAAACTTTACGACAAAGCAGATGCAATTAGAGAAGAGATAACAAATATGGGTATCGCAATTATGGATACCGCTAACGGCACACTATGGGAAAAGATATAAAAGGATAATAATGAGTATAATAAGTTATAACAATGCAAAAAAACTTTTTTTTAAATTAGAGCCAGAGACTGCGCATAAAGTAGCAGGTTTTGGACTAAAGGCTATGGGTAACTGCCCTCTTGTATTTAAGTTTATGACTAAAAGAAACTTTGTAGATAACAAAATATTAAATCAAAAAATATTTGGTACTACATTTTATAACCCAGTAGGCTTAGCAGCAGGGTTCGACAAAGATGCCGACTACATAAAAGCGATGCCAGCGCTTGGTTTTGGCTTTACAGAAATTGGTACAGTAACACCAAAGCCACAACCTGGTAACCCAAAGCCAAGACTATTTAGACTAATAGATGAAAACTCTATACAAAATGCAATGGGCTTTAACAACAAGGGTAGCTATAATATGCTACAAAATCTAAAAAAAGTTAAGTTTTTTAACTTTCCAATTGGTATAAATATTGGAAAAAACAAAGTAACTTCAGAAAGAGAAGCTATAGAAGATTATAAAAAGCTATTTCAAGCCTTTAAAGATTATGGTACATATATTGTAATTAATATCTCTTCGCCAAATACTCCAGGACTTAGAGACTTGCAAAACGAAACTTTTATAAAAGAGGTATTTAGAGTTGCAAAATCTATAACAACTAAACCAATTTTATTAAAAATTGCACCAGATATGGAGGCAAAAGATGCTATAGATATTTGTAATGTAGCAATTAATGCGGGTGCTAGCGGAATTATAGCAACAAACACTACTATAGACTACTCTTTAACAGATAATGCAAAAGATTTTGGTGGTATTAGTGGAGAGCTACTTAAAGAGAAATCTTTTAAGCTTTTCGAAGAGCTAGCAAATGAACTATTTGGTAAAACTGTACTTATAAGTGCGGGTGGTATTAGCGACGCAAAAGAGGCATATAGACGCATAAGAGCAGGAGCTTCGCTTGTGCAAATTTATACCGCACTTATATACAATGGTCCATCTTTAGTTAGAGATATAAATAGAGATTTAATTAAGCTCATAAAAAAAGATGGGTATAGTTCTATTTACGAAGCAATTGGAGCAGACAGAAAATAGATGAGTATCAAAACAAAAATTATACTACCACTAGTAATATCTTTAGGAGAGTTAATGGCAAGTTCATTACCAAAGCACTATACAGAAGTTTTAGATAACAACTTAACAGTTGTAGCAATACCACTAAATAACAACACTGGCGTTGTTACAACTGACATTTTCTACAAAGTAGGAAGTGGCGACGAAATAATGGGTAAAAGTGGAATTGCGCATATGCTAGAGCATATGAACTTTAAATCTACAAAAAACCTACAAGAGGGTGAGTTTGATAAAATAGTTAAAGAAAGAGGTGGAGTAAACAACGCATCTACAGGCTTTGACTATACACACTACTACATTAAAAGCTCAACTAAATATATGCCAAAATCTCTAGAGCTTTATGCAGAGTTAATGCAAAATTTAACTCTAACAGATAAAGAGTTCCAAAAAGAGAGAAAAGTTGTAGCCGAAGAGAGACGCTGGAGAACAGATAACAATCCAATAGGCTACCTATACTTTAGGCTATTTAACGAGCACTTTACATCGCATAGTTACCACTGGACACCAATTGGCTTTATGCAAGATATATTAAGCTGGAATATTAACGACTTAAGAGAGTTTCATCAAAAGTTTTATAAACCAGAAAATGCAATATTGGTAGTTGCTGGAGATGTAGATAAAGATACTGTATTTAAAGATGCAAAGAAATATTTTGGCAATATTAAAAACAAAAAAAGCGATTTTAATAGCTCGTTATTTTCTACATTTACGCCACACGAACCACCAAGAGATGGCTCTAAGCGTGTAGTTGTACACAAAGATGGCAACAGCGTAGAGACACTTGCAATTGCATACGATATACCTGCATTTAACAACAAAGACCAAATAGTTTTATCGGCAATTAGCGAGATTTTAAGTGGCGGTAAAAGCAGTAGACTACACAAAGATTTAGTAGAGAAAAAGGCAATTGCCACAACTGCTTATGGCTACAATATGGAGCTTAAAAGCAAAGGTATATTTATGTTTTTAGCAATGGCAACACCAAAAGTTAAAGCTCAAAAACTAGAAGAGGAGATTTTAGCACATATTCAAGATATTAAAGATGGCAAGATTACTCAAGAAGAGCTAGATAAAATAAAACTAAATGCAAAAGTACATTTTTTAAGAGAATTAGATAGCTCTTCGTCTGTTGCATCTTTGTTTGGAGAGTATTTAGCAAAAGGAGATTTAAAACCTTTGCTTGATTATGAGGATAATTTAGATAAAATTACGCTAAAAGATATACAAAAAGTAGCAAAAAAATATTTTGATAACAATAAATCGACAACATTAATACTTAGGAGCAACTAATGAGTTCATACATTACAGGTGCAACAACCGCACTTATTACGCCATTTAAAAAAGGCAAATTAGATGAAGCAACCTTTGCAAACTTAATAAAAAGACAAATTAATAACGGCATAGATGCTGTATGCCCAGTAGGTACAACTGGAGAGAGCGCAACACTAAGCCACGACGAGCATAAAAGATGTATAGAGATAGCTGTAGAAGTTTGTAAAAACACTAATACAAAAGTTCTAGCAGGTGCAGGAAGCAACGCAACACACGAAGCAATAGATATAGCTATACATGCGCAAGAGTGCGGTGTAGATGCAATATTTTCTGTTAGCCCTTACTACAACAAACCAAGCCAAGAGGGGCTATACCAACACTACAAAGCAATTGCTAGTGCAATAGAAGTACCATTTATGCTATATAATGTACCAGGGCGTACAGGTGTAGATATTTTACCAGACACAGTAAAAAGACTATTTAACGATGTAGATAACATTATGGGTATAAAAGAGGCAACAGGCTCTATTGAGCGTACAGTTGAGCTACTAGCTAAAGTACCAGAGCTTTATGTATTTAGTGGAGACGATGCTATAGATTTTCCAATTCTTGCAAGCGGTGGTAAGGGTGTTACATCTGTAACTTCTAACTTACTGCCAGATTTAAAGGCAAATTTAGCACACGCAGCACTTAAAGGCGATTTTAAAACAGCAAAAGCGATTAACGACGAACTATTCGAAATTAACAAAATTCTATTTTGCGAAAGCAACCCTATACCAATTAAAGCAGCAATGTATATAGCTGGATTGGTAGATACACTAGAGTATAGACTACCACTTGTACAACCAAGTAGCGAAAATATGAAAAAAATAGAAAATACACTAAAAAAATATAAAATTGTAGGAGCTTAATATGAGCAAAATGAAAGGCAAAACAGTAGTAATTACAGGTGCAACAAAAGGTATTGGTAAAGCAACAGCAGAGAAATTTGCACAACACGGTGTAAATATAGCTTTTACTTATAACTCAAACAAAGAGGCAGCAGACGAGATTGCTAAAGATTTAGAGAGCAAATATGGAATAAAAGCAAGAGCTTATGCACTAGATATTTTAGATACAGACCAATTTAAACCACTATTTTTAGAGATAGATAAAGATTTCGATAGAATAGACTTTTTTGTAAGCAACGCTATGATTTACGGCAGAAGCGTAGTTGGTGGTTATGGTAAATTTATGAAACTTCGCCCAAAAAAAGGTTTAACAAACATCTATACAGCAACAATTGGCGCTTTTGTAGCAGGTGCGCAAGAGGCAGCTAAAAGAATGGAAAAAACAGGCGGTGGAGCAATAGTTACAATTAGCTCAACTGGTAACAGAATTTACATAGACAACTATGCAGGGCACGGTACAAACAAAGCAGCTGTAGAAGCTATGATGAGATACGCAGCAGTAGAGCTTGGCGAAATGGGTATTAGAGTAAACGCAGTAAGTGGTGGACCAATCGAAACAGATGCACTAAGAGCATTTACAAACTACGAAGAGGTAAAAGCAGAAACTGTAAAAAGAAGTGCACTAAATAGAATGGGAACACCTAACGACTTAGCAGGTGCAGTGTACTTTTTATGTACAGAAGATGCAAGCTGGGTAACAGGCCACACCCTAATAGTAGATGGCGGAACGACTTTTAGATAATGTTAAAAGATGCGCTTAATATTCCAAATATTTTAGCCTTTATAAGGCTACTTCTTGCACCAGTTATGTTTGTGTTATTAGTAAATAGAGATTTATCTATTTTTCAAGGCATTCACTACAGCTGGCTAGATTTTTATGCAGGATTTATATTTGTAATGGCAAGTGCAACAGACTTTTTTGATGGTTACATTGCAAGAGAGTTTGACCAAAAAACAACTCTAGGTGCAATACTAGACCCACTTGCAGATAAAATGCTAACTCTAGCTGCATTTTTAGGTTTAATGATGATGCACAGAGCAAGCCCATGGGCAATATACCTTATACTTACAAGAGAGCTATTTATTACTGGTTTAAGAGTTAGTGCAATCGATAAAGGTATAGATATTAGTGCAAGCTGGATGGGCAAAGTTAAAACAGTATCTCAAATGATTGCAATTGGATTTTTACTTATGGAGTGGCCATACGCAACAGCACTACTTTGGTTTGCAACACTCTTAACTCTATACTCTGGTTACGAATATATTAGAGACTTCTTTAAAAAAGCTTATTAAGCACTTAAAAACTTAACACTAATGAGATATCTTTAATATAGCATTTAAATACTGATATTTAGGGGCTTTAAGGCATTTTAATATTATAAAATATTTTTACAATGTATTAGATTTTAAAAAGAGTTAGCAAGAGTTTAGTTTATTCAGAGGGTTCAATACTTTTTTTTGTTATAATATTAGCAAAAATCAAAAGGTATATATATGAACAGATTTAAAGCTCTTATATTGGTAGCAACATCTTTAACAGCGATTAGTGCAGCTGATCAATTTAAACAGTATAAATTTAAATCTGGTATGGTATTTTATGATGTTAAAACATCTAGTTTTGACGAAAAACTTAACTCTCATGTAGAGGGAATTGCAAGAGTTATCTTTGATAATTGGGGTCTAAAAGAGCTTAAAGAAGAAGATGTAAGCGAAGTACAATCTGGCGATTTTAACGACACAAGAAGCCGCCATACTCTATTTTTAACAGACAATGGAACAATCTATAGTGTAGATTACGACGAAAATAAAATATACAAAAGTAGAGATAAAGATTTAGATTTAGCAATAACTCAAAAAAAAGATCTATCTGACGAGAGCGTAAAATCTTTACTAAAACTTGGTGCCCAAAAGGTAGAGACTCAAAAAGTTGCTGGATACGAGTGTGATTTATGGGAATACAACGACCAACAAGTTTGCCTATACCAAGGTATTCCACTAAAAATTGTAATTAAAAATGCCGGCTTTATTAGCGAAAGAAAAGCTGTTAAGGTAGTTTTTGATACACCAATACCAGAAAAAGAGTTTGAATTACCAGAGTTTAGCATACAAGAAGATGGTGCATATAGCAATAACAGAGCATCTATTGTAAAGACAGAAGATTATATCTCTTCTATTTTAGATTTAAAAAAGCAACTTAGCCAAAAGGGTATAAACCTAGAAGATAAAAATACATCTATAACACCAAATCTAGAAAAAGATATTATTAACGCACTTGGAAAAAGATACCTAAGTAAACAAAAAAAGTACCTGCCATCTCTAATAGATGCAATGAAAAAAGCTAAAGAGTGTATCGCAAGCGCTACAACTAAAGAGAAGGCTAAAGAGTGCCTTACTCCAGTAGAGAGTATTAATGATAAACTAGGAGATAGAACACCATCTTATAACTTCGATAAGAGTATAAGCGACGCTATAAAAGCTAGCGCTATTAAAAAGTTAGATGCAGAAATTAAAAATACAGAAGTTACAGCAAATTGTGTAAGTAAGTTTAATAAAACTACAGATGTAATTATATGTACAGAAGGCAAGCTAATACCAAATGAGAGCTCTAGTATGGGTAGTGGTTTAGTGCCATCTACTAATACAGAAGATAGCAACAGTAGCAACTAAGCTACTCTATATAACTTATAGGGTCTTTTGCCCCTGCCTCTTTAAAACCTTTTAATCTAAGCCTACAACTATCGCAAACACCACAAGCTTTATCTTCGTTTTTATAGCAGCTCCAAGTATTTTGTAGCTTTACATTTAGCTCTAAAGCCTTTTTAACAATCTCTTTTTTACTTAAATGAATAAGTGGTGTCTCTATTTTAATTTTAAACCCATCGTTTAAACCAAGATTTATAGAGCTCTGTATTGCATCTATAAAGCTCTCTCTGCAGTCTGGATAACCACTACTATCTTCTTCTACAACCCCTATATAAATAGAGCTAGCTTCGTGCTTTTGCGCTATTGCTGCGGCAATAGATAAAAATATACCATTTCTATACGGAACATAAGTTATTGGCACTCCTGGCTTAATACCATCTGTTGGTATATCTAAAGTAGTATCTATAAGTGCTGTTGCACCAATTTGTTTAAAAAAATCTAAATCTATTACATAGCTCTCTTTGG
>CAZFCZ010000037.1:0-13116 GCA_964517485.1 uncultured Nitratifractor sp.
GATGGCAAAGTAGAATACACTCCAGAAGCAAACTATAATGGCGAAGATAGCTTTAGTTATGTAGTAACAGATGGAGAAAACGAAGCAAAAGCCAATGTTGCTATAAAAGTAGAAGCAGTAAACGATGCACCAGTTGCAAAAGATGATAGTGCTAAAACTAAAGAAGATACAAAAGTTACTATATATGTACTAACTAACGATAGCGATATAGATGGAGACTTATTAACTATTAAAAGTGTTGGCAACCCAAGCCATGGTAAAGCAGAAGTTGTAGATGGCAAAGTAATATACACTCCAGAAACAAACTATAATGGCGAAGATAGCTTTAGTTATGTAGTAACAGATGGGGCAAGCGATGCAAAAGCAAATGTTATTGTAAGTATAACAGAGAAAGTAAACAATGCACCAAAAGCAAAAGATGATAAAGCACAGACAAAAGAAGATACAAAAGTAACAATAGATGTTATTAAAAACGATAGTGATATAGATGGAGACTTATTAACTATTAAAAGTGTTGGCAACCCAAGCCATGGTAAAGCAGAAGTTGTAGATGGCAAAGTAATATATACTCCAGAGGCAAATTATAATGGTGAAGATAGTTTTACATATAATGTAAGTGATGGTTTAATAGATAGCAATGAAGCAAAAGTAACAATAAAAGTAGAGTCTGTAGATGATGCACCAATTGCAAAAGACGATAAAGCTCAAACTGAGTATCAAACTAAAGTAGTAATAGATGTTTTAAGTAACGACAGCGATATAGATAGTGATAATTTAGCTATAAAAGAGATAGGTAAATCAAATCATGGTAGTATAAAAGTTGTAGATGGAAAAGTAGAATATACTCCAAACAATAAATTTAGTGGAGAAGATAGCTTTAGTTATGTAGTAACAGATGGAGCAAGCGAAGCAAAAGCTAGCGTTATGGTAAGTGTAAAAGAGAAAGTAAACAATGCACCAAAAGCAAAAGATGATAAAGCACAAACAAAAGAAGATACAAAAGTAGTAATTAATGTTATAAACAATGATAGCGATGCTGATGGCGATAGTTTAACTATTAAAAGCGTAACAAAACCAAGCCACGGAAAAGTAGAAATTAAATATGGCAAGTTAATATATACTCCAGATGAAAATTACAATGGAGATGATAGCTTTAGCTATACAATTACCGACGAGCTAGGTGCGCAAAGTAGTGCTAGAGTGGCTGTAAAAGTAATAAAGGCTAACTCTAAGCCAAGGGCAATAAACGATAAAATAGTAACAGATTTTAATACTAAAATAGCTATTAACGCATTAGATAACGACTTAGATGCAGATAGTGATACACTAAGTCTTCAAAGCGTTAGTAGCCCAAGCCATGGTAAAGCAGAAATTGTAAATGGAAAAATAGAGTACACTCCAAATAGTGATTATAGCGGATTAGATAGCTTTACTTATACAATTACAGATGGACTAGAGACATCTAAGGCAACAGTATCTATAACTGTTAAAGCAAAAGATGGCGATATTGGTAAAAAAGATCCATATCCACCTATAAAAGTTGACCCTATAGAGAAGATAGTAAATATGTTTAAAGGCATGAAAGATGCAATAAACAAGGGCAAAAATGAGTTCTTATTCGATAGCGGAAAAGGAGATATTTTAATAGACGAAGAGTCAAAAGAGATTAAAGTGTCTCACAATAAAGCACCTTTACCAAAAGATGCAATTGGAGATATAGAAGATTTTAACTTAGAAGATAATAAACTAGAGATTAAATTTGGTATGAGATCAAATTTAAAATTTTAATAGGAGAATAAGATGAAAAATATAATAAAAGCACTACTTAGCATGTCTTTATTTGCATTAGTAGGATGTAATGATACATCTACTAAAAGAGATGCATCAGCAAATTTAGTTCCTACAAATGTAAGAATGCAAAGAGATATACCATATACAATAAATAAAGGAGACGAGATAGAAAAATTATCTGCTAATCCTAAGATTAAGTTAGAATCAGACTTAAATAGTGGTAAAACTATTGTTACTTTATTAAGTGGCGAGGCTGCAATAATTAAAAAGTAGGTATAATATGCCTCAAAAAGGTATATTATGAGAGAAAAAGAAGACAAAATTGCCCTATTTATTGATTGCGATAATATATCTTATCGCTCAATAGATGGCATTATTAATGAACTTAGTAAGTATGGTGTCGTAAATATTCGCCAAGCTTACGGAAACTGGACAAAAGATAACTTAAAAAATTGGCAAGATAAGTTATTAGAGTATGCAATTAAGCCAATACAACAGTTTGATTACTCGAAAAGTAAAAATGCTACCGATATTTTAATGACAATAGATACAATAGATCTACTACATACTAAAGATATAGACTACTTTGCTTTTGCAACAAGCGATAGCGACTTTACGCCAGTAGTTATGCGCTTATTAGCACAAGGCATTAAGGTATTTGGATTTGGTGAGCAAAAGACTCCAAAACCATTTATTGCTGCTTGTTCACAATTTATCTATACAGAACAGCTAATGCAAGATAACAGATTGGACAAAAAAGAAAATGCAACAAAAGCTAAAACTAAAAAGATTAAAAAAGAGCTAATTTCAGATAAGTGGCTAGTTGATCTGCTATATTTAAGTGTAGAGCAAACAGCAGACGACTACGGCTGGGCTAACCTAGCCGATGTTGGTACATATATAAACAACTCTACCTCGTTTTCGCCAATTAACTATGGCTACAAAAAATTAAGTAGCCTTATTAAAGATATAGAGCTATTTGATATAGCATATGACGAAGTTAGTAAAATTATGACAATACGAGATAAAAGATTCTTAAACAATTAAAAATAGAATACACTAAAGTTTAAAAGCGATACTTTTTAAAAGCTTTTTAAATTTTTTTGCCTTGCATACTTTTGAATTAGAGCTACAAATAGTTTGTTTATTAGCTTTTTTAAGTTTTTTGTACTCTTTTTTAAACTCGAAAGGCTCTTGTAGATACTTTTTTATACTTTTATAGTTTTTAAGTACATTATAAATAGTAACTACAGAGCTACTTTTTGTAGAGTTTTTTAACTGCTTATGCATATATTTAACTACAGGCTCTTTTAGGTAACTATATGGTTTTTTAATATCTTTAAATTTAGCTTTTTTAATGCTCTTTTTTAATACTGTTAGTAATTTTGTGGTTTTATCTTTATCTATATTTTCTCTTGCTATTTTCTCTTTTTGTGCAATAGCGATTGTCTCTTTAAGTATTTTTAATTGCTTAGCAGGTGGCATTTTATGTTTTGTTTTTATTAGAGTTTGTAGGGTGTTTTGTAAGCTTAGAGCTTCTTCAAAATGTAGTAATATATTATTAATATTAAATAATATGCTATCTCTAGTAGTTTTCCTTATGTAGCTTGAATAGCCTACTACTAGGGCTTTTACTCTAGTTAGTGCCCTATTTGCTACTTTTAAATACTTAACTTCGTTACTTTTAAAAAATATAGATAAATTTAACTCGTAAGATAGTAGTAGTCTCTCTATTGTGTTTAACAAAGCGTCTTTAGAGTCTTCGTAGTCAGAAATATATAGATCAAACTTTGGTTTAGCTAATTGCTTTGCATTATTTTTAATATCATTAAGCGATAGTTTAGAATCACTTCTTAAAGGCACTTGCATAGAGCGTGAGAGTGCGCCATTACTGTATATGTTTTCGTTAGTAATATCTTTTACGATAAATGGCTCTAAAGCAGTTGGCATTATAAAGCTATTTGCACTATCTACATCTTTAAACTCTATCTCTAAAATTGCTAAAGATTCTAGTTTACCTTTAAAGATATCTAGCTCAAAAAGATTGCCATCTATAATAAATTTGTATCTAATTTTCTTAATTACACCGCCACTATTTTTAGCTTTAGCATTTTTGTACTCTTTTTTAGATACCTCTTTTTCGCTCTCTTGCCTTACTAAACCACTACCTTTTTTGCTATTTTTTATGTATTGGTTATCTTGCTTTCGGTATCGCAGTGTCTCACCTGGTTTTGCAATTAGGTAGAATTGCTCTATTTTTTGTATTATATAGCTTATATCTGTATTATTAAGGTAGCTAGTTATTTCGTTAGCTCTACATAGATATCTTTTCTCTATCTCTAGGTGCGACACATAATACCTTTTTTATGGTAATTATAATATAATCTACAAAACAAAAACCTGAAATGGCTAAGGAAAACTATGAAAAGCATAACTCTACTTTTGCTACTACTATTAAGCGCTTGTAGCACAAAAACAGAGCCAAAAATTTGTAAAGTTATAATAGCTGAGCCAACAAAAGCAGAACTAGAAAAATTTAATAAATATCACAAAACGGAGTCAACTTGGCAAAGAAGAAAATAAAGTATTTTAAAACACCAATCATTGCAGGTAAATACAAAGGTAAAAATATAGAAATACCAGCTATAAGTACTACACGAAGCTCTAAATCTATATTAAGAGAGTCGCTATTTAACTCGATTGCATACGATGTTGTAGGTGCAAATTTTGTAGAACTATTTGCAGGAAGCGGCTCTATTGGGCTAGAAGCACTTAGCCGTGGAGCAAAAAGTAGCTACTTTTTTGAGAAAAACTCTACTGCACACAGACTACTAAAAGATAATATTGCCAATATAGACCCAGCTAACTCTACAGTTTTTTATGGCGATGCTTTTGAGATGTTTGACACACTATATAGCAGACTAAAAGATAAAGCAGAGCCTACATTTTTCTATTTTGATCCACCGTTTAGTATAAGAGATGGTATGGAAGATATTTACGATAAATGTATAGATTTAATTGCTAAAATTAAAGATCCATTTGCAAGTATGGTAGTAGTAGAGCACCAAAGCGATATTGACTTACCAGAGCAAATAGGCTCTTTAGAGCTATTTAAGTATAAAAGATTTGGAAAAAGCTCTTTAAGTTACTATAAATTAAAAGGTTCTAATGAGCAGTAAAAAGTTACCTAAAATCTCTATTTCTATATTAGTCTTTATAGTTTTTTGTGCAATATTTGGCTCGTTTTTATATGGTATATCACCTTACGAGTTTAATAAAAATGCAATACTTCAAGCCCCAAGTTTCGAGCATTTAATGGGCACAGACAGACTAGGTAGAGATATTTTAGCAAGGGTAATAAAAGGCTCGCAAGCCTCTTTATTAATTGGTGTTGGCTCTGCGCTTATAGCTTCGTTAATTGGCTTAATTTATGGTGTATTTGCAGGTTACTTTAAAGGGCTATGGGATAAAGGTTTTGTTTTTGTAGTAGATATATTTTTAACCTTCCCTACTTTCTTTTTACTTTTAACTTTAGTTAGTTATATAGAGGCATCATCTTTAATTTTAATAATTGTAATTGCAATAACTGGCTGGATGGGAACTGCAAGGCTAATACGCTCGCAAAGTTACCAAATATCGTCGCAACCATTTATAAAGGTGCTTAAGATTGCTAATGTATCTACATTAAAAATTGTATTTAAGTACTTTTTGCCACTTCTTGGGCCAATATTTTTTGTTAGCTTCTCGTTTGGTGTTAGTGGTGCAATTTTAGCAGAGAGTGGATTAAGCTATTTAGGTTTAGGTGTAACACCACCAAACATGAGCTGGGGCTCAATTTTAAGCGATGGCAAATCGGTAATGGAGATAGCATGGTGGATTAGCTTTTTCCCTGGACTTATGATATTTTTAGTAACTTTTAGCCTAATTCAAATATCAGATTATTTGCAAAACATATCAAACCAAAAGAGCATATAGCAAAAAGCTTCTTGTACTCAGGTTTATAACCAAAAAAGTGTGTTAAACTTCGCCAAAAAATTGGAGAAAATGTTTAATGTTTAATATAAGAAACTACAAAACAGACAATATTAAAAACGATATTCTCTCTGGTCTTGTTGTTGCAGTAGCACTTGTTCCAGAGGCGATAGCGTTCTCTTTTATTGTTGGTATTAACCCAATAGTTGGGCTATATACTGCTTTTATTCTTGGTTTAATTACCTCTTTATTTGGGGGTAAACCGGGTATGATTAGTGGTGCAACTGGTTCTGTTGCAGTTGTTTTAGTTGGCTTAGCTATAGAGTCTACAAACTACTTAAAAGCGCAAGGTCTAAGCGGAGATGAGCTAGCTATTGGGGTGTTAAGTTTTATTGCTCTTTCTGCTATTTTAGCTGGTGTCATACAAATGGTATTTGGCTTACTAAAGCTTGGTAAATTTATTCGTTTAGTGCCACTACCTGCAATTTATGGTTTTGTAAATGGCTTAGCAATTGTAATTGCAATGGCGCAATTTAAGTTTTTTAATGGCGAAGGCTGGCAGATGTATCTAATTGTATTTGCATCTATGGCTATTATGTATTTATTGCCAAAATTTACAAAAGTTGTGCCATCTGGCTTAGTTGCAATTGTTGCACTAACTCTTGTGGTTTACTTTTTACACCTAGATACAAAAACAATTGGAGACTTAGCAAATATTGCTAAATATAAGGGGCAATTACCTACATTTAGTATTCCAGATACTCTATTTAGTTTAAGTGCTTTAAAAATGGTTCTGCCATATGCAATTATTGCAGCGCTAGTTGGGCTAATAGAGTCGCTACTTACACTAGCAGTACTAGACGAGCTAAGTGGCAAAAGAGGAAGCGGAAATAAAGAGTCTTTTGCACTAGGTTTAGGTAACTTTACTTGTGGATTCTTTGGTGCAATGCCAGGTTGTGCTATGATTGGGCAATCTGTTATTAACTACACTTCTGGAGGTCTTGGCAGATTATCTTCTTTTACAGCGTCGGTTGGTTTAATGATACTTGTTGCATACTTAACAGATATTCTACAGCTTATTCCAATTGCCGTTTTAGTTGGTATTATGTTTATGGTAAGTATAGGAACATTCGAGTGGAGCAGCTTTAGCCATATTAAAACAATGCCAAAAGAGGATGCATTTATTATGATTGCAGTAACAATTATTACAATCTTCTTCGATTTAGCAGTAGCTGTAATTATTGGCGCAATACTTTCTGCACTTATGTTTGCATGGAAACACGCTAGAATACATGCAGATACTAATACTATAGACTCTAACAACAAACAATATAAACTAAATGGGCCACTATTTTTTGCCTCAGTTGAGTCGTTTATGTATAGTTTCGATATAGAAAACGATCCACAAAATATAACTGTAGATTTTAAAAATACTAGAGTTCTAGATGCCTCTGGAGCAGAAGCTATAGAGAGCCTATATAAAAAATATAAAGATGCTAATAAAAACCTAACACTACAACATCTAAGCAAAGATTGCATAGCTTTACTTAAACAAGCAAAATCAAGCGTAATAAAACAAGGTGATGACCCAGAGTATAAAGTAGTAAGAGACTACTAGTTTACTCTACTAAGTACTTATTCTTTTAACTTCTTAAATTATATTATTCCCGCAATAGCGGGAGTAGATTTTTTATATTAACATTACAGTAAACTAAATTTTGTTATATATTATTGGTAATAGTTTTGCGCAGTACATTCTCGCAAAAGCGAGAATTTGTATGTAGTATTTAGCTTAAAGAGCTTAAGTACTCTTCGTAGTTACCTTCGAAAATATCTAAAGTACCATCGTCTTTTATTTTAATAATTTTATTTGCAAAAGCGTCTATTAGTTCACGGTCGTGAGATACACATATAACACCACCACTATATTGGTGCAGAGCTTCGCCTAAAGATATAATTGCCTCTAGGTCTAAGTGGTTATTTGGCTCATCTAGAACTAAAAAGTTAGCGCTGTCCATCATCATTTTACTTAGCATTATTCTGTGCTTTTCTCCACCAGAGCATGAGTTTACTTGTTTCTCTTGCTCTTCGCCAGAAAATAGCATTCTTCCTAAGCATTTTCTAATTTCGTCTATATGCCAATTTTTATCGTGCCCTTGAACCCACTCGTATAGCTTGTCGCCACTATCTAAAACCTCTGTAGTATTTTGCGGAAAATAAGTTGGTAATACTGTTTGCCCCCACTTAAGCTCTCCACTATCTGGTTCTATGTTTTTCATTAAAATCTCTAACAGTGTAGTCTTACCAGCACCGTTGCTACCAATAACAGCAATTTTATCGCCCTTCTCTACTTTAAAGCTTACACCATTTAAAACTTTGTTATCGTCGTAAGATTTATAGATATCTTTAACTTCTAAAACTTCGTTTCCAATTTCTCTATTTGCTCTAAACATAATAGATGGATCTCTTCTAGACGATAGCTTTACTTCTGCAATATCAAGCTTATCTAGTTGCTTTTGGCGAGAAGTAGCTTGTTTTGCCTTAGATGCATTTGCACTAAATCTAGCGATAAACTTCTCTAAATCCTCTTTCTCTTTTAGCTTTTTACTTCTCTCTAGTTCTGTTTGTTTTTGTATTAAGTTAGCTGCAATATACCAGTCGTCGTATGTACCTGTGAACTCTCTAATATTTTGAAAGTCCAAATCTAGTATATGTGTTACAACAGCATTAATAAAGTGTCTATCATGAGAGATAATTACAACAACACCTTCGTATCTGTTTATCTCTTCTTCTAGCCACGAAATTGTCTCCATATCTAGGTTGTTTGTAGGCTCATCAAGTAGTAAAATATCTGGTTGTAAAAATAGAACTTGTGCTAGCAAAATTTTAAACTTATCACCACCAGTTAGTGTACTCATTAAGTTGTCGTGCTCTTCTATTGCAAAACCTAAAGATGTTAGTAGTTTCTCTATTTTTACTTCGCTCTCGTATGTTGGGTCTTCTTCTGAGCAAATTATCTCTAGCTCTGCTAAACGGTTATTTACTTCGTCGTCTTCGAAGTTACCCTCCATATATAGCTTCTCTTTCTCTTTTTGCGCTTCGTATAGTCTTTTGTTACCATAAAGAACAGCATCTTTTAAAGAGAACTCTTCGTAAGCGTATTGATTTTGGCTTAAAACGCCTAGTTTTGCACCTGGTTGTATCTGAACCTCGCCATCACTTGGTTCTAACTCGCTGGCTAGAATTTTCATAAATGTTGACTTACCAGCACCATTTGCTCCAATAAGTCCATATCTTTTGCCTGGGTCTAGTGTTATATTAATATTCTCAAAAAGAACTCTTTTTCCGTATCTTTGTGTTAGTTTAACTGTACTTAACATCTATTATCTCCTAAATTTTCCTGCTTTATCTACTATTGCATTTGCGCAGTTAGAGCGTATACTCTTTGCGTTTTTTAATAATTTATCAAAATCTCTACCCTTACCGTTAATAGAGATCCATATCTCGCCTATAATTCTGCGTTTACACTTTAGTGCAACTTTAGATTCAGCACCTTTAACAATAACTTTATTTGCTAACTTTTTAATATTTATAGAGCTAACTTTTTTGCCTAAATTTTCTCGTAAATATTCGCCAAGCGTTTCGTCGGCTTTCTTTGTAAGTGTTAGGGCATCTAAGTAGTAGCTATTTGCATCTTTAGAGTAGCAAGAGCCATGTTTATAGTATTCGTGTCTTTGTAAATTACTTTGGCTACCAGGCATGTAAATTGCCATTAGCTCTTTAACCTCTTTTGTTAAGTTTAACTTTGGCAAAGCATTCCAGCGCTTTTGCTTATCTAAGTTAATTATCTCTTTAGATACACCACAATAAGAGTTTCCTCTAGGTTGTGGCCAAAGCCCGTGTAGTACTAAATGGTTTTTAGCATCGCCACCATTACGACGACACTCTTTTTTATTAGAGTGGCTCTCGCAAAAGCTATTGTGCCAGCTAAGAACAAGTGCCGAGTCTAAATTACTAGCACTATCTTTTCTCTTTTTAGAGAAGATTTTGCTAAGAATAGACTTTTTCTCTACCTTTTTTGGCTTTGGCTCAAGGTTTTTAGTTGCTTCTACTTTTGGCTCTTTTGCTATAGCTTTTGCTGTACTCTTAGAAAAACAGCCTCTATCTACCCATCTCATCTGAGGCTTAGCGTCGTTTACTTTTATAAAGTAGTTACCCTTTTGCTCTCTTAAAATTTGATACTCGCTACCGCTATGTATTAAAGCATGTCCGCTATTTTTAGTATGTTTTAAGTTGTTATACGCCTCGCACTCTGATGTTGCTACTAACTCTCTAGCACCTGCTAAAGAGCCAAGTAATAGTAAAGATAAGAAAGCTTTATTCATTAAAGATCCTGCTCTATTACTCTTTTAAATTTATTAAAGTATCTATCTTTTAGTTCATCTAAACTTATAGATATGTTATCTATCTCTACTTTATTAGAGCCAACTTTACCAATCTCTTTTGCCTCTATACCAATGCTTTTTGCAAGGCTTAAGAAGCTATCTAAATTTTTAGCATTTAGTGTAACAATTGCTCTACTTTGAGATTCGTCAAAAATGTTAATACCATCTAGCGAGCTATTAATTGTAGCACCCTTATTAGATATTGCACAAGATTTAGCAACTGCAATAGCTAAACCACCAACATTAATATCTTTTGCACTATTAAGTAGTTTTTGTTCGTTTGCTTTTATAATTAAATCCCAAAGCTTTAGCTCCTCTTGGTAGTTAAGCTCAGCTAATTCGCCTTTAATTTCGCCTACAACCTCTTTTAGTGCTAAAGAGCCACCAAATTCGCCTTTTGTAGAGCCAACAAGCACTACAATATCACCATTTTCTTTAAACTTAGAAGTTAATACATTATCTGCATCTTCGTTTACTCCAACCATTGCAATAGCAGGCGTAGGGAAAATACTAACACCATTAGTTTCGTTATATAACGACACATTTCCACTAACAACTGGTGTACTTAGCTCTTTACAAGCCTCTTTAATACCCTCGCAACCTTTTGCAAATTGCCACATAACTTCTGGATTCTCTGGATTACCAAAGTTTAGACAATCTGTAATTGCAAGTGGTCTTGCCCCACTCATTGCAACATTTCTACCACTCTCTACAACTGCTAAAGCCGCACCCTTAAATGGGTCGATATAGCAAAGTCTTGTGTTGCAGTCGCTGCTCATTGCTAGCGCTTTACCGTTCTCTTTTACTCTAATAACACTCGCATCTAGGCTTCCTGGGTGTTTTTTAGTGTTTGTTTGCACTGTAGAGTCATATTGCGAGTAAACCCACGCTTTATCTACAACTTCGTTAGAGTTAATTAGTGTATCAAAAATCTCTTGATTACTTTTTGCTTTAAGTGCTTCTATGTTTGCATCTTTAATCTCTTTTAAATATGCAGGCTCTTTTGTTGGTCTATCTAAAATTGGAGCCTCTTCGCTAACTGGATCTACAGGAATATTAGCAACTCTCTCGCCATGCCAGAAAAGCTCCATATTGCCAGTATCTGTAACTTCTCCAATAACTTCAGCATCTAGATCCCACTTTCTAAAGATATCTAAAATCTTATCTTCGCTACCTTTTTTTGCACAAATTAACATTCTCTCTTGAGACTCACTTAGCATAAACTCATAAGGTGTCATACCCTCTTCGCGTGCTGGCACTTTATCTAGGTGCATTATCATACCACTACCGCTTCTACCAGCCATTTCAAACGAGCTACTTGTAAGCCCAGCTGCACCCATATCTTGAATACCAACTACATGGTCTGTTTTAAACAGCTCCATACAAGCTTCTAGTAGTAGCTTCTCTGTAAATGGATCACCAACTTGTACTGTTGGGCGTAAAGATTTAGACTCTTCTGTAAAACTATCGCTACTCATTACAGCACCGCCAAGTCCATCTCTACCAGTTTTAGAGCCAACATAAATTACAGGGTTACCAATACCTTCTGCTTTTCCGTAGAAAATTTCGTCGCTTTTTGCAAGCCCAAGGCTAAACGCATTTACTAAAATGTTACCATTATAGCAGCTCTCAAAGCTCATCTCACCACCAATTGTTGGTACACCCATACAGTTACCGTAGCTTCCAATACCATCTACAACACCACGAACTAAGTGTCTTTGGTACTTATTTGTAGAGCTGTCGCCATCTATATCGCCAAATCTAAGCGCATTTAGGTTCGCAACAGGTCTTGCACCCATTGTAAAAATATCTCTTAATATTCCGCCAACACCAGTTGCAGCGCCTTGGAAAGGTTCTATATAACTTGGGTGGTTGTGGCTCTCCATTTTAAATACAGCTGCCATGCCGTCGCCAATATCTATAACCCCCGCATTCTCGCCTGGTCCTTGTATAACCCACGGAGCCTTAGTAGGAAAGCCATTTAAGTACTTTTTACTCGACTTATAAGAGCAGTGTTCACTCCACATTGCGCTAAATATACCAATCTCTACAAAATTAGGTTCTCTGCCTAAAATCTCTTTAATATGCTCGTAATCTTCTGGTGTAAGTTTGTGTGCTGATAAAACTTCTTCGATGTTTTCTAGTGCTGACATTAAAATACCCTTAACAAAATTTTGCATATTTTACTAAAATTGCTATAAAGATGTGGTAAACTTTCTAAAAAAGAGTTCGAAATAGGTATGAAAAAGTTCATTAAAGAGATAATAGTGTTTTTAGTAGTCATATTTTTAGCAACAAATGCAATTGGCTACTACCGAAGTGTCAGTGTAAAAAGTAACAATTTAATAGATATCTTAAATACACGCACCACAATTAGCAACAAAAGTGTAAAAAAGTTATTAGCAAATAAAAAGCCAGTTGTTATAAATTTTTGGGGAACATGGTGCCCAGTTTGTAGCCAAGAGGTATCTACACTATCAGCATTAGCAAAAAGAGACGATATAATTTTACTAACAATTGCAGTAAATAGTGGTAGCAAAAAAGATATAAAAGAGTATATGGCTAAAAAAGGAGTAAACTTTTTAGTTATTAACGATACAGACTCTAGCATATCAAATGCAGCAAATGTATCTGTTTTCCCAACTACAATATTTTTTAACGCAAATAGAGATAAAACTATAAAAGATAGCGGCTACACAACACAAGCTGGCTTTTTAGCAAGAGTAAAACTTTTAAAGGATTAATATGAACAAAATATTAAACACCCTACCCTCGCCATGTTGGCTTTTAGAAGAGAAACAATTAAGAAATAATCTACAAATATTAAAAAATATCAAAGATAAAACGGGTATAAAAATACTACTAGCACTAAAAGGCTACGCCCTACATAAAAGCTTTTATTTAGTAA
>CAZFCZ010000038.1:0-8306 GCA_964517485.1 uncultured Nitratifractor sp.
AAAAACCACTCTTTAGTATCAATAACATTAACCTTATTTGCACCATTTACAGCAACATAAAGTTCAGGGTACTCTTGCGACCATCTTACATGTAATACCTTACCCTTAAAAGTAAAACTTTTAATAATCTTTAAACTTTTAGTATCTATTATCTCAATTGTAGGAAAATCTTTACCGCTAAATGTAACTGCAAGATACTTCTGATTAGGACTTAAAGATGTAAATACTGGTAAACCTTTAGTTTTAATATTTTTAATAAATTTAAAATTTTTATCGTAAACCATTACAGCGTTATCTCCAACTGCAGGTATAAAAGTTTTATCTTTACTTAAAGACCAAAAACCAAAATGAGGCACCTTTAAAACAGGCTTATCATCTTTAGCAGTAACTTTAATTTGCGAATACTCCATTTTATCTAAATCTATAACACCAAATGCCTTAGATAAGAAAAACCCTACTATATAAGTATTTTTTTGTATCATCGCATCAAAAGGCATTTTACCAACTTTAAACTCTTTAAATATCTTAAATTTTGGTTTATCTTTACCATTGTTTTCGTCTTTTAAAATAGTAACTTTATCGCTATCCATCTGTGCAAAAATAATCATATCGTTATAAATTTTAATACCAACATTTTTAGAGCCTGTTACAATTTTATCTATTGGTTTTAAATCTCTTGTTAAAATATCTACACTCTTATCGTCATAATTTGCAACAGCTACATAGTTTTTGCCAATTACAAAACCAATAGCACTTTTACTTGTTTTATACTCTGCTTCTACCTTTTCACTATTTGGATCAAACTTTACAACATAGCCATCTCTACTAATAAGATATGCATCATCTTTATCAAATTTTACAATACCGTGGTTCATATTGTGCATATTTTTCATATGCCTTCTTGCTAAACCATCCTCTATAATTGCTAAAGATTCACTTTCTCTCTCTACTACAAAATACTTCTCTTTTGCAGTTATATTAGTTGTAAGAAGCGTTGAACCAAGTAGTAAAATAGATATAAAATATCTCATAATTAAACCTTTTTTATTTATTTTATCACATATGGTTAAGTATTTTGTTGATATTTATCAATCTACCTTTTTACTTATACTTTTAATTAACATAGGCTCTAAAAAGCTCTTATCTTTTAAATCAACCTCTTTTGTACAATCTTCTTTTGCCAAACGAACCCAAAAATTAAGCTCTACTAAATCGCCTTTTTTTAGCTTATCTATACTATATTTTAAAACTTTAACCTCTTTTGTACCTATATTATTTGCTCTAGAGCTAGTTGCGCTACTTGGTAAAATTATCTTTTTACCATCTTTTTTAAAAAAGTATGCAAAGTAACCTTTTGTATCTTCTTTCGGACTCTTTTTGTAGTTACTCCATATAACTTTAGCACCTCTTTTTACTTTTAACTCTAAATATTTTGCGCGAGCTGGCTGTATAATAAGTGGATGTGCCATCTTATTTGTTAACTTAACTAATAACTCTTTATCTTTAAAGCTAATATCAATATCAACACCTTTTTTTCTAAAATCTTTATCTCTAATACCTAAAAATTTATGGCTAGCATGGTGTCCTCTAGCCTTTTTATCAAGTTTTTCTACCCCACCTTCTACCTCTGGCATATGGCACTTAATACACTCTAAAGAGTCTTGACTTTTATCCATAGCTTTAAATATTGTTACATTATTCTCGTTTAGTTTATGCGAATGACAGCCAAGACAAGCCATCTTTCCATAAATAGGGTTTTTAATAGAGCTATGCTTATCGCTATCTTCTGGATTAGAAAGCCTACCATAAAGCGTTGGCTTATAGTTATCTGCTTGCCTAGCTTTTGTATTTATATTAAATCTATGAGCTTTTTTAACATATGCAATTGTATGACAAAAGTAGCAACTTACAGCATCTGTATGCGTTTTGTTAGCTTTATCTACTTTTGCTTTTCCAGAGATAATATCTTTTAAATTGTCGGCCATTGGCATATGGCACTGCGCACAATCGTACTTATTTTTATTAGATTTATTTGCAATTTGTCTATGCAGTTCATCTGTAAAAAAGCTTTTTGCATGAACTGAGCTCTCAAACTCTTCATAAATCTTTTCGTGACACTCTTTACACGAGTGATTATCTAAATACTTTGCACTAACAACTTGAAAAAAAAGTAAAAAAAAGAGAAGAAATTTCATAAAATTGCCTTATAGCTTATTTAAATACTTCCAAAAGTACTCAAATAAACTTTTCTCCCAAAAGGGAGAAAAAGCTAATTACGCTCCAGGAACATGTTGTCTATGCTCTACAGAGTATGTAAATGTAGGCGTAGTTAAGTTTTCAATATACTTAATAAATTTACCAGTTTTAGCTTCGTAAATACCAATTCTTCCTGTAGTCCACTCAGAAATCATAGTCCACTCACCATGGTTAGCAGGCTCAGCATGAAGTAATCTTGGCTGTACAGGCTCTTTTACAGCCGGACCAACTTTTGCAGGCATTGGTAAAATTTTCTCTTTACCAAACTCTTTTTCGTTAACTGCAACTTTTTCATGTTGAGTAGCATCCCACTCTTGAATAACTTTTTTAGTTTTAGCATCAATTAATTGACCCTTAGTTTTACCAACTTTAATAATTCTGTCAGTCTCTAAAGTCTCTTTATTAATTAAATGAACTTCATTGTACTTCTCTGGCTTACCAAGTACACAGTCAGACCAAATATATGGTGTGTGCTCACTTGTACCTACAAATAATCCACCACCAGCAGTCTCGATCTTCTTAACAACTTTCCAACCCGGAGAGTCCCAAATTACAACAGAACCAAAGTTCATAGAGTTTGTAGCATTTAGCTGTTTACCCATCTTTTTGTTAAACCAGCTAGAACCTTGACCTGGGTGTGGCTTAGACTTTTTACCAGTATGTACAATAGCAGCTAACTTTTTAGTTTTAAAGTCAACAATACCCATTAAGTCACTTCCTTGAGATGCAATTTGGAAGTATCTACCAAAGTCTTCGCCCTCGTTCTCGTTTAAGAAACAATCATGTAAGATTTTACCAATATTAGGAACATCACCAACAATTGGGAAGTCTGGCTTAGAGTAATCTATAATATATGTATGCCCACCATCTTTAAGTGCCATTGCAAAGTATGGTCCATATGGAGTATCAGCAATACCAGCTACACGGCTTGGCCCAATTTGACCATCTGGGTCAATTACACGGCTAGTGTCATAAGCTTTTAGTGGCTTAAGCGTATGTGCATCACACAGTACTGCACCACCTGGGTTATAGTTACCTGCTAAAATATACTTACCATCTGGTGATACCGCAAGACCACGAGACTCTTGACCAACTTGAACACTAGCAACTGCTGGCTGACCAGGAGCACCAATATCAAACATAGTTAATCTACCAGATCTAGAAATTGAGTATGCATATCTAGGGTTAGCTTTATTAGTTACTGTAACATGCACTGCAAATCCTGCTTTATGACGGCTAAGTACTTTACCAGTAGTAGAATCAATAAAGTCAACTAAAGATGCATCTCTTTCTGTTGCAAATGTAATATCTTTTACATTTTTAACCTCTGCACCCTTGTAAGTTAAAGCACCATCTTTACCAACTGGATACTTCTTAGCTAACTCATCTACATCAGCTAAAACTGTATAAGTCTCTTGAACTTTTTTAAGATCTAACTTAAGCTCAACAGTATTTTTCCAATCCATTAACCAATCAACCATTGCATTAGCATCATCTTTACTAAACTTGTCTTTCCAAGCTGGCATAGCAGTATTCTCTTTACCATTTAAAATAACTTGAACTAACGCATTATGCTCTTTTTTCTTTAAAGCTGCTGGTCTTAAGTCAGATCCAACACCACCTTGATGAATTGGTCCATGACAACCCTGACACTCTTTTTCATACATTTTAGGTAAATCCATACTAGACGAACCAGCTATTGCAAAACTCATACCAAACGCGCTAATTGCTGCAACACTCAAAAATTTACTAATCTTCATCTTTTTCTCCTTCTTTAGTATTTATAATATAATAATTTAATATTATATAGATACAATTCTTCTGTCTTTTTAAGACGACACACACGAGGGCACTAATGCCCTCTCCTAACTAAAGCAAATAACAATAGTGTTATTTATTCTCTAGCTTACTTTTTTCTTGCTTATATATCCAAAACATTGGTAGAACAATTAATGTGTGTAACACTATTGTCAATGTTAGTGGACCTTGATTTAGAGTACCCCAAATACTTGGGATAACATCTGTAAATGCATCTATCATTATAACCTCCTTTTAGTTTTGGGCTTTTTTACCAATTGTTAATAGATCTAAAATTAGATAAACAAAACCAACAAATGTAACTACACCCATTACTAGACGCCAAACCATAGCTTGTTTCATCCACGGTAGTAGCTGTGCTGTAAAGAATGCATCCCATCCTGCACCAAGCTCTGCTCTTTCAACTAAAACTTGCTCGTAGCCTGCGATAGTTAAGGCAACTGTCATTCCTAAAACTCCAAATGTAATTAAGAAAATTGCCATTTTAGAGTTAAACGAAGCTTTAAGTCTCTCTAAGCCATATGCTCTTTGAACTCCATAATACATCATTCCAATTAAGATTGTAGCGTATGCTCCAAAGAATGCTAAGTGACCATGCGCTGCAGTAAACTGAGAACCATGTGTATAGATATTTACTTGTGGTAAAGTATGGAAGAATCCCCAAATACCAGCGCCAAGGAAGTTACCAAATGCATTAGTAACAATCCATGCCATAGCAGGACCATTTTTAATTGCAGGTTTGTCTCCATGAGTACCTTGCTCTTTACCCCAATCATATAGTACATGCACAAACATTGCAACTAATGGAACAGGCTCTAGTGCACTAAATAAAGCACCAATTTCCCACCAGTACTCAGGTGTTCCAATCCAGAAATAGTGATGTCCAAGACCAAGAATACCAGAACCAAATAACATTAGAACTTCGATCCATAGCCACATCTCAACAACTTCTCTTTTAGCACCAATAATTTTAATAAGTGCATATGCTGCTAAAGTACCAACAAATACTTCCCAAGTAGCTTCAACCCATAGGTGAATTACCCACCACCACCAATATTGATCCATAGAGATATTATCTGTATAAACCATACCAGCCAGGTAAAGACCAGCAAGAGCAAGTAAGTTTGCTACCATAACTGTCATAATACCAGTTCTTTGACCCTTAATAAAAGTAAAGAATACATTGTAGTAGAAAATTAATACAACAACTACAATACCAATATCTGCCCATCTTGGAGCTTCTATATATTCACGACCTTCATTAATTAACCAAATAGTACTCTCATCACCAGGTCCAATTTGTACAAGTATATAAACCAATACAACAACCGTAACTGCTGCTGTTAATACCCAAAAGCCTAACTTTCCAAGGCCAATTCCAACAGCCTCTAAGCCAGTCTCATCTGGTAACATTAAATATACAGAACCAATCATTGCATAAAGCATCCAAACAACTAATGCATTAATATGTACCATTCTACCAACAGAAAAGTCAAATAAGCCATATAGAAAATCAGGATATACAAACTGAATTGCTGCAATAAGACCCATTAATAACTGAGCACCAAAAAGAACTGCTGCAACCCTAAAGTACATCATTCCAAGTTTTTGAGATTCATACTGGAAACTATTATTTTTTATACTAGTGAGCATTAGTTCCTCCTTGCTTAAATTGTTCTACTGTTTTAGAGAAGTTTCTAGGGAAACCGTTTGTATCTATAGAACTCATATGTTTTAAGAATGCAACTAAACCTTGCGCCTCTTTTTCTGTAATTTTAAGATTTGGCATTCTACGCTCATGTGTAGGATACATCTCTGGATGAACTAAGAATTTAGCAATTGCTTCCTCTTTAGTTTTAGCACCTGTAGTTAGTATCATCTGATCCCACTTAGGATCTAACCAAGCCTTTGTAAGATCTGGAGCATAATAAGCACCATTACCTAAAAGTGTATGACAGTTCATACAGTTTTTAGCCTGAGATGTAAGCTTTCCTAAATGTAGTAGTGCTGCCGCATCTTCTTTTGACCACTCTTTACCAAAGAACGGCTCTTTTTTACCAATTACTGGCACCTCATGTCCTCTTTTTTGACTCATCTTATAATCGATATTGTAATTAATTACAGTTGGCGCAGGAACTCTTTGTGCTTTACCAGCTTCTAAATCCTCTGCGCTTCCCATTGTAATTTGTCCTAGAGTATCAAATGTAAGCATTATTAGTAATATACTAGCTACACCTGTTGCCCACGCAGCTGATCTGCGCCAAAAAGGTATGCTTGTCCATACTGAGTTGTTATTTGACATACCACCTCCTTAAATTTAGTAGTAATTTGTTAATCTTTTTCATATCGCTCTTCTACATCTGTTATAAAACGAAAATATAGATGAGGAATAAAAAGATACGCAATCATAGTAACAACTAAAACCTTTTGGGTAAAGTCGTTACTTTGAATCCTAGCAGCCATAAAATATAGCGAATAGGTCTGTAATAGCCAAAAAAGATAAGCTATGTACTGCCACTTCTTAGATAAGTAACCCATTTTAGCTAAAGTAATTGATGCTGCGTAAAATACACCAAATACTAAAACTAAAGTAGCACTTATAAAAATTGGCAAAAACTCACTTGCCGCTAAATCGGGTGTGCCTATATACATAGAAATATCCTCCTAAAACAATCGCAACCTATATTGCAGTAACATTATGACAGTAAATATAAGAAAAATTATTGATATTAATCAAAAAGTTTGACTTTTATTATAATTTAAAGATTAATTGAGTAGTTTTATATTCGTTTAAGTCTTGTATAGTAAGTAGAGCTTACTTAACTATACATCTAGCAATAAAAAAATCTCTTGTAAAATTTTTATTTTTAAAGTGGTTATCTTCTATTCTCCACTCACCGTTATCTTTTAATTCAATAAAGTTTGCACCTTTTCTATAAACTCTATTCTCACAAACAATTACTTTACCTGCACTAAACGCATCTAGTACACCTTGCATTCTATTTTTAGTTACAACATAGTGTGCACCTATAAAAAATGCCATTACCAAACCAACACTAACTAAACCTTTTTTTAAAGAACCAGCTGGCATAAACTCTCTTGTGGTAACAAATATTGTAACAATCAATACAAAAGCAGCAATTATTAAATATATACCCTCTAGGTAAAAAAATTCACTCATAATAGACTCTCTTTTTCTTTTATGGTATCATATTAGCCATATATTTTTGTTGATAAAAATCAATACTTTTTTATATAAATATCTATATAATAACTCTAAATACAATTAAAGGAAACTTTATGCAAAAATTTAGAAAATATCTACCCTTTATATTTATGATAGCATTTTTTTTAATAGGACTAAATGTATTTATGCAAAGCAGACCATCACAAAAAAATGCTAGAGTTTACAAAATAGTACAAGAGTTCTCTCCATACTATATAGATAAACGCTTTGGCGGATTACAAATTTTAAATAAAAAAGATAAAGAATTTAAAGAGAAACCAACTAACGAGACATTTTTTATAAGATTCGAGGAACTCGAAAGAGAGTGGGGTAAAAAGCATTTAATATTAAACAACAATAGCGTTACTATTATAGATGAGAATAATAAAACTCTTAAAAGTTTTAAACTAAATACTCCTCAAGAGTTAAAATTTGTAAAAACTTATTACGGAAAATAGTAAATGATAGATATAGTAATTACTTTAGTATTCTCAATTGTAATGCTAATGTTTATGGCATTTCCAGCAATAAAAATAGTAGAGTTTATAGATAGCAAAACTAAGCTATCTCAAAATAGTAAAAATATCTTAACTGTAGTAATTACAATAATATTATCTATAACTATTGGTATATACTTAAAATATTAAAAGACTCAATATTACTTAAAGTTACCAAATGTTAGTGGTGCTTTTAGATCTAGCTTTTTAACAGCTGCTATTACACTTTGCAAGTCGTCTATCTTTTTACCACTAACTCTAACTTCATCTCCTAAAATTGCAGGAGTAACCTTTAGCTTTAAATCTTTTATAGCCTTTACTATCTGCTTTGCTTCGTCTTTTTCTATAGAATCAACAATTTTATAAGTAACCTTAATATTCCCGCCACTTATGCCATCGCTCTTTATCTCTTCTAGCGACTTAGGAGATAGTGATCTTTTTATCATTTTAGATATAACAATATCTTTTAAGGCATCAATTTTACTATCGCTTGAGCTTGCTAGAGTTAA
>CAZFCZ010000039.1:0-9521 GCA_964517485.1 uncultured Nitratifractor sp.
CACTCTTGTGGAATAGGTAAATACTTAATTTTAACTTCAATAATATATCAACAATTATTCAAATACTTTAGTAGAATTTAAACCTTTATTATTAGTATATGGATAACTCTGTAAATAATAAATACAATCTTTATTTATACAAGTAACTTTGATATATACATTAATAATAAACCTGGTATATTTTGGTTTTATACACTATTTTATTATCGAAAGAGTATCATAAATGAAAATTGTGAACTTTATTTTACACTATCGCGAGGTGACAATGACAACTTAATAAACTATATGTCATACTGTTTTTTTCCTTGCTTCAAATGTCGCATTGTGAGTGTGTAACAATTTATTAATAATATTTATATCGAGTTATAAAAAATTGATAGCGTGAAATAAATCTAATAAAAGAGATATAATTAGTAGAAGTAGAGCAAAGCTAATTTGCTTTGCTCTAAAAGTAGTTAATTTTTTACTTTAGTTTTTTGTATAAAATATACTCCAAGGTATATAGCAAAACCTACCGCATAGCCCATATATTCGCTTCCTAAGCCTAGCTTAGTTGCCATAATATTTGGTACTAGCATAAAAGGTACAACTGCTAATAGCAGTAATCTTTCTAAACCAGATGTTTTAGTTAAAAACCAACCTTGTGTAGCACTAGAGAATGCAAACATACCAGCAACAGCAGCTAAGAAAATTAAACCTATTTCACCTGGGTTTGTAATCCACTGCCACTTACTTGGATCGTTAGGATCAGCCGCACTTACTCCTTCTATTAATAGTAGTTTATTATTAAAGAAGAATGCAAATGGTAAAATTGCTGTTCTAATATCGTAAGCAAAACCTTGTAGTCCTGTTCTTATAGGGTCGCTCTTGGCAATTCCAGCAGCTGCGTAGGCGGCCATACCAACTGGTGGGGTGTCGTCTGCTAGAATACCAAAATAAAACACAAATAAGTGTGCAGCAATTGCAGGTATAACATAACCTAAATTACCAGCTAAATCCATAATTACTGGTGCAGTTAGTGCTGCCATAACAATATAGTTTGCAGTTGTAGGAAGCCCCATACCAAGAACTAAAGATACAATTGCAGTAAAAAATAGTACCGCAACAATATATCCACCAGATAGCTCTTCGATAACTTCTGATAAAATTAAACCAATTCCAGTTAGTGTTACAGAGCCAACAACAATACCAGCAACACCAGTAGCAACAGCAATAGGAACCATACTCTTAGCACCATTTACCATACCAAAACCAATATCTTTAAAGCCCTCTAACCACACAGATGTAGTAATTTTATTACCCTCTAAGAGTGCATATACTGGCTTTTGTAAAACCATAATTAACATCATAAACATAATTGCATTAAATGCAGCCATTTGTGGAGACTGGCGTAAAATAATAAGTGTGTACATTAAAAAGAAAATAGGAACAATAAAGTGTATACCTGTTTTAAATATATCAAAAGCTCTTGCAAGTTTTGATGGGTCTTCGCCTTTAATACCAAGTTTTTTAGCCTCTAGGTGTACTATATAAAATAGTGCAAAATAGCTAACAAATGCTGGAATTGCTGCTGCCATTACAACATCTGTATATGCAAGTCCCAAAAACTCTGCAATAATAAATGCTGCTGCACCCATAATTGGTGGCATTAACTGCCCGTTAGTAGATGCTGCAACCTCTACAGATGCTGCTTTGTAACCAGGGAAACCTAGTTTTTTCATTAATGGTATTGTAAATGTACCAGTAGTTACAGTATTTGCTATTGAACTACCAGATATTATACCCATCATTCCAGATGCTGCAACCGACGCCTTAGCAGGACCACCATCGTATTTACCAAGTAGAGCGTAAGCTAAGTCTATAAAGTACTTACCAGCACCTGCACGCTCGAGTAGGGCACCAAATAGAACAAATAAGAATACATAACTAGCACTTACCCCTAATGGTACACCAAATATACCCTCGGTAGTTAAGTACATTTGTCCTACAATTTTATTAACACTTGCACCTTTATGTGCAATTAAATCTGGCATATATGGACCTAAATAGTCGTATAATATAAACATTCCTGCTATAACTGGTAGTGCCATTCCTAAAGAGCGTCTTGCGGCTTTTAGTAGTAAAAATATTCCAGTTACACCCATAAATACATCTAAATTCTCCCATGCTCCACTTCTTGCATTTAAGTCGTCGTATGCATAGACAATGTAAAGAGTTGTAATTATAGCCATAATAGCAATAGGAAAGTTAAACCATGGTATCGAACTCATAGTTTTTGGTGTTCTAAACATTGGGTACATTGCAAATGCTAAAGCCAATGCAAAAGCTAAGTGTATAGAACGTACAAAAACACTATTAACTGGTACTATTACAACATAAATCTGAAATGCAGACCATGCAAATGCAATTATTGCAACTAACCAGTATTGCCAAGTTCCTTCTGCAAGGGTTCTTTGACCTTCAAGTTTTTCTACTAGCTCTTCGTCTTTTTTAATATCTTCTTCTGATTTTGTAGTTTTAACTTCTTCCATAAGTTATATCCTTAGTAGTTAGAAGATACTTACTATAATAGTGTAAATTACCTTTATAATAAATATCTTAGATAGTAGTAAAGAGGTCAAGAAACCTCTTTAGTTTTATTTTAAAATGCCAGCTTCTTTAAATGCTTTTACTGCACCTGGGTGTTGAGTTACTGCTAAACCATCAAGTAGTGACTCTTTAGTAATTGTTTTATATGCTGGATGTAATTTTTTAAATGCATCAAAGTTATCTAAAATAGTTTTAGTTAATGCATAAACAACTTTTTCATCAATGCTATCTTTTGTAACTAATACAGCTTTTACACCAATACTTGGAGTATCATGCTCTACACCTTTGTAGAAATCTTTAGAGATAACACCTTTTGCATAGTAAGAGTATTTTGCAACTAAATCATCAATTGGCTTACCATCTATTGGAACTAAATCAATATCTACAGAGTTTGCTGCATCTTTAATATTTGCAGTTGGGTGACCAAATACACCAAAGTAACCATCAATTTTGTGGTCTTTTAACATTGTAGGACCTTCAGAAGATTTTAGCTCATTAGCAAGTGCTAAATCAGAAGTTTTAAGACCAAATGCCTCCATAACGATCTCTGTAGTCATTCTTGTACCACTACCAGCTACATCGATATTAAGTTTTTTACCTTTAATATCTGTAAACTTAGTAATACCAGATTTTTTATCTACAACTAAAGCTAAAAGCTCAGGATAAATAGCCATTACAGATCTTAATCCTTTAACTGCCTTACCTTTAAATTTACCTTCACCATTAAATGCTTGATACGCAGTATCACTTTGAGAAATACCAAAGTCTAACTCACCAGCATTAATAGTATTAACATTATATACAGAACCACCAGTAGATTCAACTGAACATCTAATACCAGTCTCTTTCTTTTGCTTGTTCATCATACGACAAATAGCTCCACCTGTTGGATAGTAAGTACCTGTTACACCACCAGTACCAATTGTAATAAATTGTGCAGCAAATGCACTTGAACCTAATAGTATAGATGCTACTATACCGCTTTTTAAAGTCTTGTTAAGAGTTGAAATCTTACTCATATGTGTTCTCCTAGAAATTGTTTTACCCACATTAATAAATGGGAGTATTAAATGATACTTAAATATGGTTAATGGATAGTTAATGTTAAAAATATTTTAAGAAAACAAATAAATAAAAAATTATATATGTTATAATTATTTATGAAAAATATTAAATATAAAATAGACTCTCTACTATCGCCAGCAACTAATAGAGTTTTAGAAACTTTTAATTTAACTCTTTGTGATATTGTATTATTTGCGCTTTATATAGTTGTACTATTTATAGTTAAGTATATGTTAGTCATTTTAAAAAAGCCTCTAAAATACTACCTATATAGGCATAGAAGCAATAGTTATTACAGGTATTTATACTATAGAATAGATAAAATATTTAAGCCTATTATGTACCTTGTTTATATTTTTTTTACTACAAAGGCAATTACTAGTATATATAAAATTAACAGTGATGATGACTTAGCTATTTCTATTTTTATAGTAAAATTAATTATTATTTTATGGCTCTGTTATGAGATAATAAAATATGCCATATATGCTACAATTCGTAGCAGTATTAAGAGTCAAAAGGTTGCTAGAAAAGAGCTATTTAATCTTTTACTTAATATATCTAAAATAGTTATACTCTTTATAGCAATAATAGTAATCTTATCAAAATTTGGAGTAGATATTACAGCACTTGTTACATCTTTGGGGATAGGTGGTATTATTATTGGATTCTCTGCAAGAGATACACTAGTTAACTTTTTTGATTCTATTAGATTAGTTGCCGAAGATGCTTTTAGACAAGGTGACTGGATAGAGACTAAAGAGATTGAAGGCTTTGTAACAGAACTTGGTTTAACTTCTACTAAAATTAGAACATTCGATAATGCTATGGTAACAATACCAAACTCTAAACTAGCAAACAACTATGTAAAAAACTGGACTAAAAGATTAATAGGCAGAAGAATTAAGTTTCATATACCTATTAAATTTACTACAGATACAGATGAAATAGATAGAGTAATATACGAAATTTACGAAATGCTACACTCTCATGCCGATATTGTAAATTTAAATAAAGTAAAATACCTTAAAAAGATGGACTTAGTACACGAGAGTGGCCTATTTAATATAGAAGATAAATATGGTGTGCGAAAAACTCTATTGGTATTTTTAGACGAAATTGGTGAATACTCTTTAAATATATTAGTTTATGCTTTCTCTATATCTGTAAACTGGGAAGAGTGGCTAAAAGTAAAGCAAGATGTAATTAAAAAGATAATTAAAATAATAGACAACTCTACACTAGAGTTTGCCTATCCAGTAAACGAAATACTACTTAAAAATCAAAATAGAGCAGGGTAGCTTTTTGAGTTGGCTATAATATCTTCTATATCTAGTTTATAGCAAAATGCAAAGTGAAAGTGCTCGTTTTTTAGTATTTCTTTAACTTCGTTTGTAGTGTTGTACCATGTTGGTCTATCTACATTTTCTAGTTTTGTTTTTGGCGGAGTTAAAACTAAGCTTTTTATCCAACGCCCCTCTAGTTTTAAGTAGGCTATTGCTTGGTCTATAACTTTTGTAGAGTTTACAAATATTAGCACCTTCTCAGAGCCACCTTTTGGTAAGGCATTTATATCTTTATCTATATATATTGGTCTAAATTCGTTTGTGTATTTTACTCTATTTAGATCGTAATCTATCTCGTTATTTGCACAAAATTTAACTACTTTTCTTAAGTTATCTACAAAAAAAGGCGCTATATCTATATTTTGGTAGATATATTTATCTACTTTAAAAGTTGTCTTTAGCAAAGAGTCCGAAATTATATAACCACTTGCAAGTGACTTAAGAGTTTTATAGTTTGGCGACAGTGTCTTAGCATCTTCTTGGCTTGTTGTAATAAATATATCAAAATTAGAGTTTAAAATTGTCTCAAAACTCTTTTGCCAATTATCGCTTAAAATTGTATATATACTATTTTTTCTGTGTGCAATTTGCTTTAAAAACGACTTTTCTATATCTTCGAAATGAAATATCTGGCACTTCTTTTGCACCAAAACATATCTTAAAAACTTAATTGTAGCCTCTTTAATAGAGCTTACACTTATGTAAGCAATTTCGCTATCTGTAATTTGCGGGGTTTCGCCTTCGAAAACTACTGCATAAGCACCATTTTCTACCGACTTTTCTATATCTGCTTTATCGCACGCAAAAAATAGGTCGCCCATCTCTACTTTCGACTGGTAGATTGTAGCAGACTCTATCTTCTCTACTTTTGGGCTATTAACAATTTTACCATCTATTATGTTTAATAAGTTCTCTATATGCATTAAGATATTTTAGTCCCAACAGCTTTTTGTTTCTCTGGACGAATTAGGCTTAAGCCACTATCATCTTTTGCCGCAAGTAACATACCTTCGCTTAGCATACCCATAAGCTTAGCTGGCTTTAAATTTGCAACAACACAAGCTTGTGTTCCTATTAAATCTTGTGGCGCATACCACTCTTTAATACCTGCAATTACTTGTCTTGGCTTCTCTTCGCCTAAATCTACTTTTAGCTTAAGTAGTTTTTTACTTTTAGCTACCTCTTCAGCCTCTATAATTACACCAATTTTTAGCTCTGTTTTAAAGAACTCATCTATTGTAATTACACCAACACTTTGCTCTTTTGTCTCTTTTTTCTTCTCTTTTTTGCTCTCTTCTTTAGGCGCTGGTTGTGCCTCTTCTAAAAGCATCTCTTCTATTCTTGGGAATAGAGGAGGGGTTTTACTAATTGTAAACTCATCTAGTAAGCCATCTTTTTGCTTAATTAATTTTGTATAAGAAGTTACATCTATACTAAAACCTAAAGCTTTAGAGATAATATCTGTAGTTTTTGGCATAACTGGGTGTAGCATTATTGCAACTTTTGCAAGAATATTTGCAATTAGTCCATTTAGTGCTAGTGCCTCTTCGTTTTTGCCCTCTTTCATTAAGTTCCAAGGCTGGTATTTATCTATAGATTTATTAGCTACACTTAGCGGTCTCCAAAGCTCTTCTAGGTATCTGTGAATTTGCATATCAAATAGTAAAGGCTCTAGCTTATCTAAAGAGTCATTTACCTCTTTTAGCTCGTTTGCATAATATTTTTCTACATTAGCAGAACTAATAACACCATCGTTATACTTACCACTCATTCCTATAAGGCGGTTAAGTAGGTTACCTAAGTCGTTACCAAGGTCTGAGTTTATTCTATCTATTAGAGCCTTTTGGCTAAAGTCGCCATCTCCACCAAATGGTACTTCGCGAAGCATAAAGTATCTAAAATTCTCTAAGCCGTATGCGTCTGCAACCTCTTTTGGGTTAATTACATTACCTTTAGATTTGCTCATCTTTTCGCCATCTCTTGTCCACCAGCCGTGCGCTGCTACATGTTTTGGTAGTGGTAAATCTAGGCTCATTAAAAATGCTGGCCAAAAGATTGCATGGAATCTTAAAATATCTTTACCAATTAAATGAACTCTTGCTGGCCAATAGTCCATTTTATCTTCATTAGCGCCATATCCTAGTGCTGTTATATAGTTCATTAATGCATCTAGCCATACATATATAACATGTTTAGGGTCGTTTGCGCTATCTGGTAGTTTTACACCCCAATCAAAGCTAGTTCTTGTAATAGATAAATCATCTAAGCCACCCTCTACAAAACGCATTACTTCGTTCTTTTTAGTTTTTGGTAGAATACATTTCTCTTCTTTTTGGTACCACTCTAAAAGCTTATCTTGGTATTTAGATAGCTTAAAGAAGTAGCTCTCTTCTTCTACAACTGATGTTGACTTTCCGCACTCTGGGCAATACTCGTTATCTACAAGTTGAGTTTGCGTAAAGAATGTTTCGCAGCTAATACAGTAGTGCCCTTCGTAAGTACCTTTATATATGTCGCCCTTTGCTAGCATTGTATCAAATGCCTTTTGTACACCAATTTTATGCTCGGCATCTGTAGTTCTAATATACTTATCATAAGATATATCAAATTCATCCCAAAGCGTTTTAAATTTACCAGAAATTTCGTCTGCATACTCTTGTGGGCTTTTGCCTCTTTTTTTGGCTGCCTCTTCTATTTTTTGTCCGTGCTCGTCTGTACCTGTTAAAAAGAATGTATCTAAACCAACCATTCTAGAATATATTGCTAAAGAGTCAGCAATTATAGTAGTATAAGCGTGCCCGATATGTGGTATATCGTTAACATAATATATAGGTGTTGTTATGTAAGCCTTTTTGCAACTGTCACTCATTTAAGACCTTTTGTTAAATTTTTTTAATATTTTATCTAAAAAGTAGCTAATTAAGTTTTAAAAATGGTATAATTTTTACGAAACTTAAGTAAAAGGAGCTTTTAGTGGATATTAAAAAGTGCAATACTCTTAAAGAAGCAAGAGATCAAATAGATATTATAGACGATAAAATCGTAGAATTAATTGCAGCAAGAAATGCTTACATAAAGCAGATAGCTCACTTTAAAAATTCTGTAGACGAAGTTAAAGCAAAAGATAGAATCGAAGATGTAATAAGCAGAATGCGCTCTAGAGCTATAGATTTAGACCTATCTCCAAACTTAATAAACGACCTATATATAAGAATGATAGACGCAATGGTAGATACAGAAATTGCCGAGTATCATAACGCTAAAAACTACTAAACTTTTACCAATTAGGACAAATCTACTCTTATTTGTTCCTAATTAAGAGTATATTACTCCTATTTAATAATTATTGTGCTAAAATCCTTGACATTAAGTATATCTTGTGATATATATAAGTAAAAATTTCTAAAGGTTATTAATGGCACAAGAAGAGGTAGACAAAGCCATAACTGGCGAGTACAAACTTGGTTTCGAAATAGATATCGAACAAGATACAGTACCACCAGGGCTAAGCGAAGATGTAATTAAATTTATATCTAACAAAAAAGAAGAGCCAGAGTGGATGTTGGAGCTTAGGCTAAAAGCATATCGCAAGTGGCTAACTATGCAAGAGCCTAATTGGGGCAAGCTAAATTATGAAAAAATTGATTATAACTCTATATCGTATTTTTCTGCGCCTAAAGAGGGTGTAGACTCTTTAGATGATGTTGATCCAAAAATTTTAGAAGCATACGAAAAGCTAGGTATTCCACTAGAAGAGCAAAAGCAATTAGCTGGCGTAAAAGTAGCCGTAGATGCCGTTGTAGATTCGGTTTCTGTTAAAACTACTTATGCGGACGAACTTAAAAAACATGGCGTAATATTTTGCTCTATTAGCGAGGCAATAAAAGACTATCCAGAGCTTGTTAAAAAGTATATGTTTAGCGTTGTTTCAATGAGTGATAACTACTTTGCAGCACTAAATTCGGCTGTATTTACAGATGGAACTTTTGTATATATTCCAAAAGGTGTAAGATGTCCAATGGAGCTAAGCACATACTTTAGAATAAACGCACTAAATACTGGGCAGTTTGAGCGTACGCTAATTGTAGCAGACGAGGGCTCTTATGTAAGCTACAACGAAGGCTGCTCTGCACCAATGAGAGACGAAAACCAACTACACGCCGCAGTTGTAGAGCTAATTGCACACAAAGATGCCGAAATTAAATACTCTACTATTCAAAACTGGTACCCAGGCGACGAAGATGGCAAAGGTGGAATATACAACTTTGTAACAAAAAGAGGTATTTGTGAGGGCGAAAACTCTAAAATATCGTGGACTCAAGTAGAAACAGGCTCTAGCATAACATGGAAGTACCCAAGCTGTGTACTAAAGGGCGACAATAGCGTAGGCGAGTTCTACTCGGTTGCTGTTACAACACTTGCTCAACAAGCAGATACTGGTACAAAAATGATACACCTTGGCAAAAACACAAGCTCTACAATTATATCTAAAGGAATAAGCGCTATGAAGGCGCACAACAC
>CAZFCZ010000040.1:0-12590 GCA_964517485.1 uncultured Nitratifractor sp.
TCAAAAAAGCTCTCAAAATACTCTATATTTTGCTTTGCTAGTGTCTCTACTGTATAAAAATCACCAGTAAAATATGCAGGTGCGGCGCAACACTTCTGCTTTTTTGGTATAAAAATCTCAATATCTAGCTCTTTTAATACATTTACCAAGCTATCACCAATACCAGTATAGTTATAATTTGCCAAACAGCCTATAAAAATAGCCACTCTTTTAGTTGGATTTTTGGCTTTTATTTTGCTAGGATACTTATTTAAAAAGCTAGTTTTTCCTAAGCTTGGCAAGAGCCTGTCTGCCTTTAAAATAGGCATATTAAATCTTGGCACCATTCCGCCTTTTTTTGGTTCGTTTTTAAAGCCACAAGTTTTAAATACCCAGCCTAGCTTCATCATAATATCCATTAGCCATCGGTGGCGCAAAAGCGTAAAAAAGGCTCTTTTAAACCAAGCTATACCATATTTTTGTGCAATATCGTATCTTACCTCTTCTATAACCATATCTGTTGGCAAAGAGTTTGGGCAAACATCAGTGCAGTGGGTGCACAAAAAGCAACTCTCAAATATATCTTTAGCCTGCTTATCTAGCTCTAACTCGCCTCTCTCGTAAGCTCCAAGTAGGTCTATATATCCCCTTGGGCTAGTTGTCTCATCTGCATTTATTAAGTGTATTGTACACCCAGGAATACACTTACCGCACTTAATACACTCATCACTTGTTTTAGTAAACTCAAAAATATCTTTCATACTACACCGTTTTAGAGAAGCTCTTTTGATTTCCAAAATACTTTTTCATGTATGCATCAAAAGGCATTGCTATGTTTCTTATTAGCAGTGTTCCAGTTGTACTAACTTGTAACTTATCTTCGCTTAGAGTTACAATATCTTCGTCTATAAAACCTTGTAAATCATTAATTGCATCTTTAAAGTACTCTTTAAAATCTATCTTTAACTCTTGCTCTACTCTTTTTATATCTATCGAAAAATTAGCCATAAGCTCCATAATAACAGCTTTTCTAATATAGTCATCACTGCTTAGTTCTACACCTCTTTCAAAAGGTAATCTACCGCTATTTATAGCCTCTTGATATGGTTTCATGTCTTTATAGTTTTGTGCATAATATTTAGCACCCTCACCTATACTTGTAAGCCCAATACCAACTAAATTTGCACCACCTTTTGTAGTATAACCCTGAAAGTTTCTGTGCAACTCGCCCTTAGCTATTGCATTAAATAGTTCATCTTCTGGCTTAGCAAAATGATCCATTCCTATCATCTTATATCCATTGCTTTCAAAAAAGTCGATAGTGTGCTGAAATATCGCAAGCTTAACATCTGGCGTAGGTAGTGTGGTCTCATCAAACTTACGCATTGTCTTTTTAAGCCACGGCACATGTGCATAGTTAAATACCGCTAATCTATCTGGATCTAGCGTAATTACTTGCTCTAGTGTTTGCTTAAAGCTCTCTAAGCTCTGATATGGCAAGCCATATATTAAATCTACATTTATACTATTTATTCCGTATTTTCTAGCAAGTTCTACTGCATCTTTTGTTAAATCGTAAGGTTGCACCCTATGAACAGCCTCTTGAACCTTTGGATTAAAATCTTGCACCCCAAAGCTAATACGGTTAAAGCTATGCTTTGCAAATACCTTCATCTGCTCTTCATTAAAGAAGCGTGGGTCAATCTCTACACTAATCTCGGCCTCTTTGCTCCAGTTAGGAAAAGCCTCTTTAACATAGCTAATAATTACATCTAACTCTGTAGCACTATAGTATGTTGGCGTTCCCCCACCAAAGTGAAACTGAATTACCTCTCTATTTGTATCGATATGCTTAGTTAAAATATCTATCTCTTTTTTTAAGTACTCTACATACTCGCTTAGCTTATTCTCTTTAGAGGTAAATACAACATTACAGCCACAAAAGTAGCATGCACTTCTACAAAATGGTAGATGTATATACAAAGATATCTGCTCTTTTCCATCTTCTAGATACTTTAGATAGCTCTTGTAAGTAAAATTTGTATTAAACTCTAAAGCAGTTGGATAGCTAGTGTATCTAGGGCCAGGTTTTGAGTATTTACTAAACTGTTTTAGATCTATTTTACTCATTTTTCGCCCCTATTTTGCTCTAACCAAACCATAATACCTTTTTGCGCATGTAGTCTATTTTCTGCTTCGCTAAAAATAACATTAGAGTGCTCTTCAAAAACATCTTCGCTAACTTCGTAGCCTCTGTATGCTGGCAAGCAGTGTAAAAATATTGCATCTTTTTTAGCTAAGTTCATCATTGATTTATCAACCTCAAAGCCTGCAAAATCTTTTACACGCTTCTCTTTTTCATCCTCTTGCCCCATAGATACCCATGTATCGGTTGTTACTACATCACAACCCCCTACTGCTTCTTTTGGGTTATTTGTAAATATAAGTTTTGCACCACTTACACTTGCTAACTCTTTAGCTTTTGCAACTACTTTACTATCGCACTCGTAGCCTTTTGGCGTTGCAACTCTTAGCTCAAAGCCCATAATCGCAGCCAAATATAACCAAGAGTGAGCCATATTATTACCATCACCAACATAAGCACAAACAGGATTATTAGCCTTTTTAAACTCTATCATTGTTAAGTAGTCTGTCATTAGTTGCACAGGATGGTAGCTATCTGTAAGGCCATTAATTACAGGAACTTTAGAAAAACTAGCAAACTCCTCTAGCTTTTCGTGTTCGAAAGTTCTAATCATAACCATATCTACCATAGAGCTAATTACTCTAGAGGTATCCTTAATTGGCTCGCCTCTACCAATTTGTAAATCGTTGCTAGATAAAAACAATCCTACTCCACCTAGCTGATATATACCAACTTCAAAGCTTACTCTTGTTCTTGTAGAGCTTTTCTCAAATATCATACCTAAAGTTTTATTCTGCATATATGGAACTAAATTGTTCTCTTTAGTCTGTTTTTTTATCTTTATTGCTAGCTCTATCATCTCTAAAAGTTCATCTTTAGTAAAGTCTGCTAGTGTTAAAAAGTGTCTCATAGCTAATCCTGCTTGCTTTTTTAGAAGAGATATTTTACCATAATATAGTATAAAAAGTAGATATTAGAATAAGTTAATAGCCATTTAATTAATCTCTAAATTTATTTATGTGTTTTTTATGTGAAAAAATTTAATAATCTACATAAATTTATATTCATATAAGCCATTTTTTGGTACTATTAAAAAAGAATTAAATAAGGCAATATTATGAAACAAAGATTACTATTATTAACACTTATTCCATTTTTATTCTCAGCTTGCAATACAACGCACCAAAGAGTAGCAAAAGTTGTAGATTCTGAGGTAGAAGGAATAGAGTATCAATGCTCAGGTTTAATAGGCTACACAGACAAAAATGGTACACTAACTTGCTCTCATATGCCACTTGCATTTAAAATTGGCGAAATAAGACTTGGAAGAATTTACGAAATTCCTGAAGATGGCATCATACTGCCTCAAGATATTGTAAATGTTGATAGAAGTGATGTAAATAATACAGATGTAATAAAGGTATTAACAATCTTACAAACTTTAGATAAAGACAAAAATCCCGAAAATGGAATTACAATTACCAAAGAGACAAGAGATAAACTCTCAGATGTTATCATAAATGTTAAAAAAGAGAATTTAGAAAATATAAAAGAGATTATAACAGCACAAATTGGTGATATTAATTTTACAAAGCCACAAAAAAGCATTATACATCTAAATAGATCTATGCGAAAATATAATATTAAAGAGTCTAAAGTAGTACCTAAAATTGATATAGAACAATTAACAATTTTTAATTAATTGCTACTAAATTATCTCCCAAAGGAGATAATAAATAGATTTAATATTAATATCCAATCTCTATTACTTCATATTTTTGTTTTCTTTTAGTAACTTTTTTTGCAACAGCTTTTTTCTTAACAATACTCTTATGCTTCTTAGCATTTGTACTTTTAGTGCTACTTTTTTTACTCTTTAAATTTTTCTTTACTGGTTTTACTTTTTTAGTTTTGTCTTTTTTCCTCTTACTCTTTAGACTCTTCTTAGCAGCTAAAGATCCAAAACCTTTATAATATGTTTTATATTGTGCCGCGTCATACCCATATACATCACCTCTAAAGTGTAAATTACCGTAATCATCTACAAAAGATGTAAAGTATGTAATATCTACAGGAACTCTTCGTCTTAAACCTATATGCTTATTATCATTTGTTCCTAGTCTTTTCATAATAGAGTCAACTTTAATATTGCTATTGTATAGAGATAAAGCTTTAAGTAGTTCTCTTGGTTTTTGAATTCTCATACAACCATGGCTAAATGCCCTAGTCTCTCTAAAGAAAAATCTCTTACTTGGTGTATCGTGTATATATACAGAGTACTTATTAGGGAATAAAAACTTAATTTTTCCTAAAGCATTTTTTCCACTAGGACTTTGCATAAAGTGGTATGGTATATGCTTTTTATTACCTAAATATTTTTTCCAATTTACAGTAGATGGATCAACCTTTTTAGAATCTGGACCCCAACCATTATACAAGTATTTATGTTGCTTCTCATAATGATGTGGATTTTTAATTAACTTCTTAAGCATCTCTTTTTTTACAATACTTTCTGGAATTCTCCAGTATGGATTAACAACTACTGTTGTCATTACATCACTAAATATTGGTGTAGGGTGGTCTTTTTTTCCAGTTACAACACGCATAGTAGTTACTAAACTCTTACCATCATAAACATACAGTCTAAATGCAGGAATATTTAGTTCAATTCTAACTCTTGACTCTTCTCTTTTGCTAAATTTAATTCTATCTAGATTTAAGCGTATCTTTTTAATATAGTAATTTACACTTTTACTAAACTCAGCTCTTGTTGCTCTATCTATAACTGATGTCCCCTTAAAGCCGTGGCGAATTTTAAATCTTTTAACGGCTTTAATCATACATTTATTATAAACTTTAGAGTCCATACTATCTTCACAAGAGTTTAAATCTCCCTCTAGCTTTAATCTTTTTCTAATTATTGGTATATTTACATTGCTCATTCCAGGTTTTATTGTAGATTTAGCATGCGCAACTCTCCAGCCACCATTATGTTTAATTTTAATAAATTTAATTAGTTCTTTTTTTAACTTTTTATACTTAAAGCGCTTTGGCTCTACCCTATCAAATGCATCACCAAAGCTATCACTTAATTTTGCATTATCTAAAATTTTACTACTAGAGTAAGGCGGACTATAATGCTCCCATGCAACAGAGTAGTCATACTTCTTTTTAAGTTTAGATATATGCGCATCAAAATTCTTCCAATTAATTCCACCCTTAATTAGATAATCCATATAGTTTTTATATAGTTTTGTAATTTTAATATCTAAAGCAGATGTAAACTTACCATTTTTAATACTCTTTCTTACAACTTTATAGAGATTATAAAATGGCAAATCCTCTGCAACTGTTTTATCACTTTTGATTTGTTCTATAAGCTCATCACCAAGGGCACTTAGGCTATCACTCTTAATCCAAATAGGCTCATATAAATTACTACTATATGCACTTTTTAAAAAAGATGATTTCCCCTTGCTAACAATACTTTTAATCTCATCACTCATACCAGCAAAAATAGGAAGAGTAAAAAACACTACACTTGACACACCAATTTTAATAAATCTATTCATTATTTTAACCTAACATAAAAAAATTTTATTATTTTAACAAAGATATTGTTTGAAGCATATAAATATAACAAAAAGGGTAGTTAATTAACTCTTCTACCCCACAAAAATCTACTTCTGTAGAAAGGCTTATTTAAGCTTGTAATTACAACTCTATGTTTACCACTACTTGCATGTATAAATCTACCATTACCTATATATATACCAACATGATTTACATAGCCTCTTCTGCGTCTTGAAGTATCAAAAAATATCAAATCGCCTGCTCTTAAGTTCCTTCTACTTACATATCTGCCGTAGTATGCTTGTCTTCTTGAAACCCTAGGAATACTTCTACCTTTTGCTCTTTTCATTACATACTGCGTAAAACCAGAACAATCAAATGCACCAGGTCTCGAAGCCCCCCATACATATCTAGTACCTAAAAATCTTTTAGCATAAGCTACAACATTTCTAGAAGTTCTACTATTGTACTTTCCACCTCTACGATTATATCTACTTAAAAGCCCTTTTAATCTACTTTTTCTCTTTTTTGCTAATTTGGTTATTTTTATAGCTTTAGCTTTAGATACATTCAAAACCAAACCTCTTCTTAACCCTCTACTTCTAATTCTAGGGTTAAGTGCTTTAAGTTGAGAAACAGTTAAATTATATTTTCTAGCAATAGCCCAAAGTGTATCGCCTCTTTTAACTCTATGTTTAGTTGCTACCCTTTTAGTACTCTTTAGAACTTTAGCTTTACCTATAACAGAAAGTTCCATTCCAGGCTTTAGTTTTGGATTTCTTTTTAAATTATTTAAACTTCTAAGTTTGCTTATTTTCATACTATACATTTTAGCAATTAACGATAGTGTATCACCACTTTTAACTCTATAAATTGTTTTTTTATTTGTAGCTACTGCTCTTTTTGTTGCCTCTACATAACCAATTTTTGGAATTTTTATTAAATCTCCAGGGTGAATTAAGCTATTACTTGCAACTTTATTTAATTTAAGTAAACTAGATATAGATACCTTATACTTTCTAGCAATCGAAAATATTGTATCTCCTTCTACAACTTTATACTCCCTACCCTTAACATTATTACTTTTTTTAGTTGCAACTTTAGCAGTTTTAGCTACCTTTTTAATACTCTTTTTTGTTACCTTAACTTTGTTCTTTTTCTCTGCTTTTTTAACTACTTTCTTATTTGTAACTTTTTTTGCAACCTCTTTCTTGCTAACTTTTTTCTTAGATTTTTCTACTTTTTCTACCTGAGTAACTTTTTTTTCTACTTTTACATCTTTTTTCTTATCTTTATTAATTTTATCTAAACTTTTTTGATCAATTACAATCTCTTTATCTACTCCATTTTCTCTTACAATTACTATAATTTTACCATCTTTTTTAACTATTTTTTTAATATTACTCGCACTGCTTGGAGCACTATGAGCAGGGGTAAAAATCATTAATGTACCAACAAATAATAACGAATAAATTCTTTTAAACATTAATTCTCACTTTCTAAATTTTTTTAAATATACTCATTTCTTCAATAAGTTATTATAGCATTTTAACATTTTTAAACTAACGGTTAATTAACAAAGAGTGGATAAAAAATAAATATAATATCTTAAAATTATGAAAACAATAAATTAATTTGTATATATAATATTTTAATGCCATAAAATGTAAGCACATTCTTTTGACATAAATATAGAACCTTTTGTAACAATAAGTAACAGCAAAAGCTTGCTTATTACCTAGTTATCTATATATAAAACTTAACTATCTACCTATTAAACCAATTTAACTGCTCTTTTAATTTAACAACTTCTCCAACTACTATTAGTGCTGGTGTTGGTAAATCTTTAGCCTTTTGCCATATATCTTCTAGTGTACCAATTACTGTTTTTTCATCTTTTGTTGTACCCTTACTAATTACAGCAATCGGAAAATCTTTAGGCTTGCCAACTTCTATTAGCTTTTTTGTAATTTTATCTAAATTGTGTAACCCCATTAAAAAAACAATAGTATCATCGCTCTTAAAATTTTGCCAAGGTATTTGAGACTCCTCTTTATCTGGCGCCTCATGCCCGGTAACAACTCTAAAAGATACAGTAATTCCTCTATGTGTTACAGGAATTCCCGCATATTCAGGCACAGCAATTGCAGATGTAATACCAGGTATAAACTCAAACTCTATACCTTTTTCATGTAAATAGATAGCCTCTTCGCCACCTCTACCAAAAACTAACGGGTCTCCACCCTTTAACCTAACAACAACTTTATATTTAAGTGCTAAATTATATAAAAGATCATTTATCTCATCTTGTGGTAAAGAGTGATGTGAATCGGCCTTACCAACATATATAAACTCGCATCCATCTTTCGCCTCTTTTAAAATATCTGGGTTTGCTAATCTATCGTAAACTATTACATCTGCCTCTTGTACCAACCTATACGCTTTAAGTGTTAAAAGCTCTATGTCACCAGGCCCTGCACCTGTTAAATATACTTTACCCAAATTAATCTCCTATCTCTTCGTTTGTTAAATAACAAGATGGATCTTCTGCCCATAAGTTATCATAAATTGCCCAAGCTCTGCTTCTGCTACCGCCATTACAAATATCCAAATATTTACAATTTGCACATCTGCCATCTAGTGCTCTTGGGTGCTCTCTTAGCCTATTTAGTAGCTCGCTATCTCTATTCCATATTTGGCTAAAATCCTCTTCTAGCAAGTTACCTATTGTATATGGGAAAAACGGATCTGGCTTTACATTACCATCACTATCTATATTTAAAAGCTTTCTAGCAGCAGAGTTTCCGCCCCAGCTCTTAAGCCTACTTATCATCTCATCTTTTAAATTAGGGTACCTTTTAGCAAACTCCTCTAAAAAGTATATTGCATCCATCTCCATATTACCAGTAACAATCTCTATATCTTTACCACTCTCATAGTACTCAAAAGCTTTATTTATAATATACTTAACTGCTTTAATTCTCTGCTCTTTACTTAAGTCCATCTTTAGGTTATCAAGCCCTCTTCCACTATAAACTAAGTGAGAAATATATACCTTTTTTATACCGTTATCTTCTGCTAATTTAAAAATAAACTCTAAATCTTCTAGCGTATCTTTTGTAATAGTAAATCTAATTCCAACTTTGCTAATATTGTAGCTGTTAAGTAAATTTACACTCTTAAGCGACTCTTCAAAAGAGCCCTTTAGCCCTCTAAATTTATCGTGTATCTCGGGCGAGCCATCTATACTAATGCCAACATAATTAAATGTATCTAAAATCTCTTTAGCATTAGAACTCTTTACATACAACCCATTTGTAGAAAGATATGTAATTATTCCTAATTTCTTACACTCTTTAGCAATAACAAATAGATCTTTTCTTGTTAGTGGCTCCCCACCAGAGAATATTAAAAACTTAATTCCATTCTCTTTTAGCTTAATTAAATTTCTTAAAATATCCTCTGTACTTAGCGTATCTTTACTATCTAAAGAGGCCTTAGAGTAGCAGTGCAAGCATGATAAATTACATCTATTAGTAAAGTTCCATATCGCTATTGCACCATTTAACTCTCTACTTGGTTTACCCTCTACAACCGAACTTATTAAGTTACTTAATCTAAACATTAATTACTCTTTGTTTTATTTGTATCTAGCGTTGTATTAGAGTCGCTAGATTTTGGTTTATAACTTAATATATACTCAGTTATATCTTTTAGTTCATCCTCTTTTAAAGTAAATGCAGGCATAGCGTTACGCTTATAACCAAATATCTTAGATACCTCTTTTGGGTTAGAGATCATACCTCTAATCTCTTCGGCACTTCTTTTACTAGCAATTTCAGCAAACGGAGGCCCAAACGCAACAGCAGTCTGATGGTGGCACCCCCAACAATATGTCTCAAAAACTTTTTTACCATTAGCAACTAAAGCTTGAGATACTATTAACATTAAACCTATAGAAACAACTACTCTCATATTTTAGCCTTAATTAAATATTAAATTAATATTATAATACCATACTTTAATTTGCTTGTAATTGATGTTAAACAACTTTTAAAACTTTTTCCAAAAATCTCTACTAAATAGAATTAATACAGTATAAAACTCTAATCTGCCTATAATCATTGCAATAGATAAAACTATTTTATCAATACTCGAGAAAAATTCATAATTTTGCGCTGGACCTGTTAATGCAAATCCAGGTCCTATATTTCCAACGCATGCTAAAGATGTAGATATAGCAGTTAACATATCGTAATCTCTTGCAAATAGATACAATAAAACAGCAATAAATGTTAATGCATATAAAAATATAAACCCCGTAGTTGACGAAACTACATAAGAAGATAGCTTCTGTTTATCTATAAAAATATCTGTAATCATATTTGGATGCAACATCTTTTTAAATTGTAAAATTAAATTTTTAAACATTACAATATGTCTTATTACCTTAACTCCACCAGCTGTCGAGCCACTATTACCACCAATAAACATTGCAATAAATACAATAACCATTGCAAAATTACCCCACTTTTCGTAATCTAATGTTGCAAAACCTGTTGTAGTAATAACCGAAGCAATAGTAAAAAATGAATGTGTTGTAGCATGATAGATAGTATCTTTATTATAAGCAATATCTACACAACTTAGCACTATAGATAAAAATATAAAAATAGCAATAAACCAAATTACTTCATCTTTTTTATATAGCTCAAAACTGCCCCTAGTAAAGAACTTTAAGTGTGCTAAAAAGTTAACACCAGATAGCATCATAAAAACAGTTGTAATCCAAAAAATTAACCCGTTATCAAAGTAACCTAAAGATGCATTTTTAGTAGAAAACCCACCAGTAGATATTGTAGAGAAAGCATGATTAATCGCATCAAAATAGCTCATACCTGCTAACTTTAAAGATATGGCATCTAATATAGTAAACACTACATATACACCCCATAATTTTAGAGCTGTATCTTTAATTTTAGGTGTAACTTTATCCATTTTTATACCTGTAGATTCTGCCTTAAAAAGCGCCATCGAACCAGTAGGATTAAGCAAAGAAAACAACCCAACACCTAAAACAATAATACCCATACCACCAAGCCAATGCATTAAACTTCTTAAATATAAAACCGTCTTAGGCAGCGCTTCTATATTGCTATAAATTGTAGCTCCAGTAGTTGTAAATCCACTAATTGTTTCAAAAAATGCATCGGTAAAACTAATATTACTATACAACATTAAAGGCACGGCTCCAGCTATACCCAAAAGTATCCAAATAATATTTACAGATAATATTCCACCCTTAATACTCATAGATACTTTATAGTTTCTCAATATTAAAAAGATAGTTAAATTTAATAAAAGCAAAGCTAAATTTAAATATAAAAAAAGCCTAACACTCTCGCCATAAATCCATCCAACTAAAATTGCACTAAAGAAAAATATAGATAAAGCTATACCAACTACAGATACAAACTTTGCAATATTCTTTAAAGTTCGTAAATCCATCTCTCTAACTCTTCATTGCTATCTATACTTCCAAACAAAGTTATTACATCGCCCTCTTGTAGTAAAATGTCAGAAGTTAAATTAATTATCTCTTTATCTCTTAAAAGCAAAGCTACCGCGCTCTTTACACTTAAAGTGCTAATACTTTTGCCTATAAATTCTGATTTACTATATATTTTACGCATAAACATAATAGCTTTTCCACCGCAATAGTGTCTTTGTGTTATAATCATACTAGATGATATATTCTCTAAAATAGAGTAATAAGCACCAGCCTTTGAACCCCTTACTACAACAACATCTAACATATGCATTAGCTCATAATAATCTTTATCGTTATTTACAGCTACCACCTTAGCAACTCCGTGCTCTTTTGCTTCTACACATTTTACAATATTTTTTTCATCATTAAAATATGTAGAAATTACCATATCAGCTTGTTCTAGACCCTCTTCTTCAAAGAGATTATGATCATTATATGACGAATTAATAACCGTAACTTCTCCATTTAAATTTTGCAAAGCCTCTTTGCATAACTCTCTATTTTTATCTACAATTTTTATTTCTATACCCTTAGAGATAAGCTCTTTTGCAATCTTTTGAGACAACTCATTTGCGCCAAATATCACAACCTTATCTATTTTGCTAGGCATAGAGTTATTTAGCATATTTGCAATTTTGTCTATATATTCCATCTCTCCAAAAAAATATATTAAATCTTTTTTTTGCAATAAAAAATCTTTATCTACTATTGTAAAGCTTTTATCTCTCTCTACTCCAACTACAACAACTTTACTATCTAAAATATCACCAACTACATATCTATAATTTTCCAAATAATCTACCCTAATAGATACTAACTTACAATCTGTCTGATGAAAATATTTAACATTATTAGCTTTAGGAAATTCAAGAAGAGCCTTAACTTTTTTTGCGGTTGTTAAATTTGGAAATACGGCATAATTTATAGATAACTTCTCTAAAACTTTACTACTTAAAAAGCCGTCATTTTTAAGACGAACAACTTTAGATTTAACATCAACAACATCCTCTACCACAAGCGTAGATAGCAAATTTGCTTCATCAGAATCTGTAACAGCAATATATAAATCGCTACTTTTAATATCAAGCGTTTTGTAAGTTTGAGGGTGCTTGATATCTCCATGAATTGTTAAAACATCTAAATCATCATTAATCTTATTTAGTTTGTTAAAATCTTTATCTACAACAACCACATTATGTTTATAAGATAAAGCTTTAGCTAAAGAGTAACCAACCCCACCAGCCCCAGCAATAATAATATACAAAATAATCCTTTAGCCTCGCACAGGCGAGATTTAAGATAGATTATTATACTCCTAAAAAGTTAACGAATTAATAATTA
>CAZFCZ010000041.1:0-15904 GCA_964517485.1 uncultured Nitratifractor sp.
GGTCGGTATCATCGGCAGAAACGGTGCCGGTAAATCTACACTGCTGAAGATTATCACCGGAGTGCTGACACCTACCAGCGGTGAGGTGGAGGTAAACGGCAAGATCGCTTCGCTTTTGGAGCTTGGGGCGGGGTTCAACCCGGAGATGACAGGACTGGAAAATATCTACCTCAATGGAACCATCATGGGATTTACCAAAGAGGAGATGGATGAAAAAGTCGATGCGATCCTCTCGTTTGCCGACATCGGAGAGTTTATCCACCAGCCTACGAAGATGTATAGTTCTGGAATGTTTGCCAGACTGGCATTTGCTGTGGCGATCAATGTAGAGCCGGATATATTGATTATTGATGAGGCGTTGAGTGTAGGGGATGAAAAGTTTCAAAGAAAATGTTATGCAAAAATTGAGCAAATGTCTAAAAACGGTTGTACCATTTTGTTTGTTACGCACTCAATTTCTTTACTTGAATCTATTTGTAATAGTGGACTTTTATTGATAGAAGGTAAATTGCGTGCATGGGGTGAGAGTAAAAATGTTGTTGAAAAATATCGAGCATTTCTTTATGGTGAAACAGAGCAAAGAGAGTTTAAAGAGGATCAACAGACCGAAACTGAAAAAAGTTTATATGAGAATAAAGAAGCGAATGAAAAATTTTTAACAATTATCGATGTTGAAAAACAAGAAGGTATCAAGATTCATAAAGTTTGGATAAAAGATATAAATGGAGATTATAGTCGAAATGAATTTAATGCACAAGAAACAATCTATTTTGGCATACAGGTAAAAGCGTATGAAGATGTTCAAGAGTTGATGGTGGGTATCCGTATAAAGACGATAGAAGGGATTGAAGTTTTTGGCGGAAGTAGTGACTACATTGGAAAAAATATCAAAAATATTGCTAAAGGAGCACTTTTTGATATCGAAGTTAAAACAACATTGGCACTTTGTGACGGCCACTATTTTGCGACATTTGCTGTTGCAGATAAAGATAGTGTAAGCGGTATGGTATATCAAGACAAATTGGTTGATATTATCGATTTTAGAGTTGTGGAACAACCTATGCGAGCTTCAGGTATTGTCTCCTTGCAATATGATATGGAAATAAAAAAGATATAAAATGCCGAAAAATATTTTAATTGTCAGTGATAGGTTTGCTAACGGTGGTTTGGAAACACATATATTCACATATGTAAAAAAGATGCAAAAGTGTGGTTATCGTCTTTTTCTTCTAAGTAATTATGAGCAAGATTACAATTTTACTTTTTTTGAGGGTAGATATTGTCTTAAGTTTGCTGATACAGACACGATTATCGATCTTTTTAGTTCTATTGAAAAGATTGAAAGGATTATTGAGAAAGAAGAGATTGATATTGTTTATGTGCACCCTTTTTTGAGTATTATCCCCACTTTTTTTGCTACCCAAAGAGCACAAGTGCCACTAATAACAACGCTTCACGGTCCAGGCTCTATTATAAATGCCCGGTTTAGTAAAATGTATAGTTTTTTTATTAAGATAATCGTACCAAATTTTAGCGATGTAATATTTGTTTCAGAAGAATTAAAGGCGATTAGTTTAGGATACGGCAAGGAGGATAATCAACATATCATTTCCAACCCTGTGGATGTCACACTATTTCAAAAAGCTATATATAATAATAATCCTTTTTCAAAATGGGCAATTGTAAGTCGGATAGATTTCGATAAATTATCTGGTATTCAAGAAACTTTACAATTAGCAAAAGAGTATCATATAAAACAAATAGATATCTATGGAGATGGTGAAGCTTTAGAGGAATTAAAAGCCTATGTTGAATATCAGGGCATTTATGAAAATGTAATATTTAAAGGATTTAGTAAAACACTCAACGAAGCACTGCAAGAGGGTTACTCGCTAATAGCAGGGATGGGAAGAGTGCTTCTAGAGGCTGCTGCAATGAATATACCAACTCTTTTAGTGGGCTACGACGGGATTAAAGGTTTGGTGGATGAGTCGCTTTTTTTAAAAGCTGCTTGGTCTAATTTTTCAGGTAGAGGTATAGAAAATTGTTCATTAGATGAATTGAATGATGCGTTTAATGATCTAAAAATGTATCCGAATAAATATTTTTTAAGAGATATTGTTGAAAGTGAGTTTTCAATTGATATACTATTTACTCGATATGAAGAGATCATACAAAAATGTAGGTATCAAGCATTTCCTTATAAAGAAGTAGAAAATATTTTTAAATTATCAGATAATAAAAGACCATACCTACAGAATTTTGATTTATTGGAAAAAATAATTATTTATCTTAAAAATAAGAGCGAGATACCGAAAAATATTCACTACAATCTAAAATGTTTAGAACGAGAGTGGGGAAGAGAGAAAATGAAAGAACAGATAATACAACTAGAAGAGATATTGAAAAGAAAAGAAGATGAAATTAAAGAGCTTAATAAAATAAATATGGATTCTCAACAAAAAAGGGAGATCGATCAAAAAAATCAAGAGTTAAACTCTATTTATAGTTCGAACTTTTGGAAAGTTGCTTCTAAATATTATGCTCTTAAAGAGCATCCTTTTATGTATCCTTTTGTAAAGATTGGAAGAAGTATAAAAAAAATTGGTCCAATAGATACTGTAAAAAAGATAATTGCAAAATCTGCTCATGAAATAGAAAAACATAAAAATGAAAAAAAACATTTGGCTGAACTTGAAGAGATTTTGGTAAAACATCCGCAAAAAACGATTATTATTCTTCCTATGCTTGTTGATTGGAATATCCCTCTTTTTCAAAGACCGCAACATTTGGCTAAAAATTTGGCAAAAGAGGGCTTTTTATATTTTTACTGTACTGGAAATATGCAATATGATCATATTGATGGTTTTGAAGAGATTTCAAAAAACTGTTATCTAACAAATCGTTTTGATTTGGTGGATAAGATTGAAGGTAGAAGAAAATTTTATGATCTCTCTTCGACAGATAATATTACTGATTGGCATTTTGTTATCGATAGATTGCAAAGAGGAGATGGTATCATCTATCAATATATTGATGAGATTAGTGATGATTTGAGTGGGTTTACAATCCCAAAAAAAACTTGGGAAAAACATACTAATATATTAAAAGATGAGAGATGTATCGTCATACCAAGTGCCACAAAACTTGAAAACGATGTTAAAAAACATAGAAGTAAAAACTATAAACTTGTAACAAATGGTGTAGAGATAGAGCATTTTTCAAAAGATAGAGGGTATGAAGAGTATCCAAAAGAGATTAAAAAGATAGTAGATAAGAAAAAGCCAATCATAGGATATTTCGGTGCATTTGCGAGTTGGTTTGATTATGAGCTTGTTAAAAAACTGGCTAAAGAGAGGGAAGATTTAGAGATAGTTCTTTTAGGTTGGGACTATGATGGTAGTATCAAAAAGGCTGGATTTAAAGAGTTTGAAAACATAATAGTTTTAGGACCGATAGAGTATCAAAAGTTGCCAAACTATGCAACATGTTTTGATGTTTCAACTATACCATTTGTGATAAATGACATAACAGAGTCCACATCACCTATCAAGCTATTTGAGTATATGGCAATGGGTAAACCGATCGTGACGACGGATATGCCAGAGTGTAGAAAGTATGAGTCTGTACTTATCGGCAAAAAGCATGAAGAGTTTATTCAAAAGATAGACGAAGCTTTGAGTTTAGTAGATGATAAAGAGTATAAAAAGATTCTTAAAAAAGAGGCAAATGAAAATAGTTGGGAGTCAAAAGCGAAAGATATAGTGAGTATGTTAAGTGGCTTCGAAAATAGAAGTGGATTTTATTAAGGATAAAAGCATATGAAAAGAGTATTAATTGTTTTTGGAACAAGACCAGAAGCTATAAAAATGGCACCATTAGTAAAAAAATTTGAAGAGTATAATGGCAGTTTTGAAGTTAGAGTATGTGTTACAGCACAGCACAGAGAAATGCTAGATCAGGTTTTAGAGTTATTTGAAATAGTGCCAGATTATGATTTAAATTTAATGAAACAAGGACAAGATTTATATGATATAACAGCTAATGTACTTTTAGGAATGAAGAGTGTTTTAAATGATTTTAAACCAGATATTGTTTTAGTTCATGGCGATACGGCAACTACTGCAGCTGCATCTTTGGCTTCATATTATCAGCAGATAAAGGTAGGTCATATAGAAGCAGGACTTAGAACAAATAATATATATAGTCCTTGGCCAGAAGAGGCTAATAGGCAAATTACAGGTATTTTAGCACATTATCATTTTGCACCTACTAATAGTAGTAGAGATAATTTGCTAAAAGAGAATAAAAATAGTAGTAGTATAGTTGTAACAGGAAATAGTGTAATAGATGCTCTATTTTTGGCTATTGATAAAATTAAAACAGATAAAAGCATTGAAAGAGATATAAAAGAACAAATATCTAATTTAGGATATAATATTCAGGATGATAAAAAAGTTATTCTTGTAACTGGGCATAGAAGAGAAAATCATGGTCAAGGTTTTATAGATATATGTATGGGGTTAAAAGATATTGCTTTTAATAATTCAGATATCGATATAGTTTATCCAGTACATTTAAATCCAAATGTTCAAAAACCTGTTAAAAAGATACTATCAGATGTTAATAATGTCTATTTAATAGAACCACTTCAGTATGAACAGTTTATATATCTTATGGATAAATCATACTTTATAATTACAGATAGTGGTGGAGTGCAAGAGGAGGCACCTAGTCTTGGAAAGCCTGTACTTGTTATGAGAGATACAACAGAAAGACCAGAAGCAGTTAAAGCTGGTACTGTTAAGCTTGTAGGTGCAAATAAGGATAAGATTGTAAAAGAAGCTCAAAGGCTAATAGATAATATAAGTCTTTATGAACAGATGAGTAAAGCAAGTAATCCTTATGGAGATGGCAATGCGAGTAAAAAAATTATTGAATATTTAAGTAACATATGAAAAAGATTTTACTTATAGCCTATAGCTACCCGCCATTAGGAGATGCTCAATCTTTAAGATGGTATTATTTGAGTAATGAGTTAGCAAAGATAGGATATTTAATAGATGTCATTACAATAAAACATCCTAGTAATATAAATAAAAATATTGATAAGAATATAACTATACATAGAGTGTTTCCAGGATTTTTTGAAAATATTGCATATAAATTAAAGAGTAAAATAGGTGTAGATAATAAGAATAATGAGAAAAAAAGAAAATCATTTTCTTTTAAATTTATGAAGAGTGTATATTGGTTTTTGCGTAATTCAATAGCATTTATTTTGCCTGGTAATATAACAACAGAATGGTATTTTTTTGTTAAAAAATATATGAAGAGTAATATAAATATAAAAGATTATGAGTATTTAATTACATCTCATGAACCTTGGGTTGACTCTTTAATTGGATTAAATATTAAAAGTAGATATCCAGATATAAAGTGGATAGGAGATTTTGGAGATCCTTATGTATCTATTTATACACCTAAATATAAATTGTTTTTTGAAAACATAATAGAGAATAAAATTTATAAAAATATAGATTTACTTGTTTTTACTAATAATAAAGTATTAGAAGTTTTAGAAACTAAGTATAAATATTTAAACGGTAAGAATACACTTATATTGGAGCAAGGGTTTAAAGATAATAGATTTTTAAAAAAAGAAAAAAATAGTATATTTACAATAGTTTATACAGGAACTTTTTATGATGACTTTAGAAATCCAAAAGAGTTGGCAAAAGCTCTTTTGAAGCTTGATTTTGAATTTAAATTTATAGTAGCTGGGCGAAATGAAAAATTTAATTATCTATTTAAAGATTTAGGTAGCAAGTATGAGTTTTTAGGATTTAAAGAACATGATGATGTATTAAAATTACAAAGAAATGCTGATTTATTAATTCATTTATCTAATAAACAGTTAGAGCAAGTGCCTGGAAAATTTTATGAGTATATTGGTTCTAATATTCCTATTTTAATGATATATCAAAATTGTGAAGATCAATTAATTAAATTAACAAAAAAATTGGGTTGTGGTGCTATTTGCAAAAATAGTTCTAATCAAATATATAAAACGATAAATCAATTTTTTAATCAAGAAATAGAGTTAAATAGAGATGAAAATGCTATAGAATACTTCTCTTGGGAGAGTAGAGCTAAAGTTTTAAAAGATAGAATAGGGTTATTGTGAAACTAATTTTTGATAGTAGAGTTCTTGTACATAAAAACTATACAGGTGTAGAAAATTATACTAAGTATATATTGAAAGCTTTAAGTAAAGTTATTGATATAATTAGAGTAAAACCAAGCAGTAGCAATAGATATTTTACACATTTTTGGACACATTTTATATTACCATTTAAAAAAGGAGAAACTTTATTTTGTCCTGCTAATATAGCACCTATATTTGTACCTAAGAATAAGAAAGTTATTTTAACTATACATGATGTAGCTTTTTTAACATACCCTAAGAGTTTTACTAATTTTTTTAGATGGTACTATAAAATCCTAGTTCCTATTAATATAAAAAGAGCAGATAAAATAATTACTGTATCTAGTTATTCTAAAAAAGAGATAGAAAAATTTTACCCATTTAGTAAAGGTAAAATAGAAGTAGTATATTTAGGCTATAATAAAGAGTTTAAAAAGTTAGGCCTACAAAAAAGAAAAGAGATACTTTTTGTAGGAAGCCTAAATGAGAGAAAAAATTTTATAGGAGTTCTAAAAGCTTTTATAAATTTAAAGAGAAAAGATTATAAGTTAATTGTAGTAGGTAATTTTTCTTATGTATTTACTATTAACAACGAGACGCAAGAGATATTAAATATGGCAAAAGAGAGTGATAACATTGAGTTTAAAATGAATATTTTAAATAGTGAGTTAGTTAAGTTGTATAATCAATCTGAGTTATTTATTTTTCCCTCTTTTTATGAAGGTTTTGGATTACCTGTGCTTGAAGCTATGGCTTGTGGGGTGCCTGTTATTACTTCTCATGTTTCATCTTTACCAGAGGTTGGAGGAGATGCAGTAGTGTATGTGGATCCAAGTAGTGTAGATGATATTAAAAATAAGATGCAGATGGTGCTTAATGATAAAAAATTGCAAGATGAGATGATTAAAAAAGGGCTAAAAAGAGCTAAAGAATTTAGTTGGGAGAAGTCGGCTAAAGAGCATATTAAAGTCTTTGATGAGGTAAGTAGATGAAGGTTGCGTTAGTTCATGATTGGCTAGTAACAAATGCTGGAGCTGAGAAGGTTTTACGGAGTATATTAGAGTTGTATCCTAATGCTGATATTTTTGCTATTGTTGATTTTTTAGATAGTTTTGATAGAGAGGCTATTTTAGATGGTAAGGGGGTTAGGGTATCTTTTATACAAAAACTTCCATTTGCAAAGAGGCATTTTAGAAACTATTTGCCACTTTTTCCAAAAGCAATAGAGAGTTTAGATTTAAGTGGGTATGACTTAATAATTAGCAGCTCTTGGGCATTTGCTAAGGGGGTTAAAAAAGATAAGCAGGCAATTCATATATGTTATTGTCATACTCCTATTAGGTACGCTTGGGATTTGTATGATGAGTATACTTTTAATTTAAAACAACCTAAAAAGTTTTTAGTTAAAAAAAGTTTAGAGTACATAAGAGGGTGGGATATAAAGACACTTAAACGGGTAGATTATTTTATTGCTAACTCTAATTTTATTAAAGATAGAGTTAAAAGAACATACAAAAAAGAGGCTAAAGTTATATATCCGCCTGTTGATATAAAAAGATTTACTTTACATGAAGAAAAAGAGGATTTTTATCTTACTGCTTCAAGATTAGTGCCATATAAAAAGACAAAATTAATTGTAGAAGCTTTTAATGAAATGCCAGAGAAAAAGCTTGTTGTAATAGGTTCTGGCGAGGAACTTGCTACTTTAAAAGCTATTGCTAAAGATAATATTACTATAATGGGATATCAAGAAGATAGCGTATTAGTAGAGTTTATGCAAAAGGCAAAAGCTTTTGTATATGCTGCTATAGAAGATTTTGGTATTGTGCCCATAGAGGCTATGGCTTGTGGTACTCCTGTAGTTGCACTTAATAGGGGTGGCACAGCAGAGACTGTAGTAAATGGGGCAACTGGCGTGCTCTTTAGTAAGCAAAATGTTAGCGATATTGTTGCAGCTATTAAAGAGTTTGAGAGTATGAATTTTTCTTTTAGTGATATAAGAGAACATAGTAAAAAATTTAGTAATTTTAAGGAAGAATTTAAAAAATATGTGGATAGTTGCACTACTTGATTTTCTATTTTTAGTTATACTTTTTTATGTTACTTCTTATGTGAGAATAAAACTTAATAGTTGTTGTAATTTACCAGATTTTATAGTGGTTAACTTAAGTAGTTTTTTGTTTATTATTGTAATTATTTTTATACTTTTATGGCATGAGAAAATATATAGATACAGATACGATTTTTGGCAAGATACCTATAAAGTTATAAAATCTTTTTTTATAGGGTTTTTAATTATCTCTTCTATTTTGGTATTTACAAAGTCTAATTTAGACTACTCTAGAGCCTTTATCTTTTTATATTTTGCACTTGGAGCGCTTTTTATGCCAATATATAAGAGGGCAGTTAAAAAGGTTTTATCATATTTTGCTTTTTTTAAAGATAGAGTTTTAATAATTGCCCAAGATGATAAAAGTTTGCAAATATATAAAAAAGAGATAGAAGAGAACTGGTATCTTTGCCAAAAGAGTGTAGATAAGAATTTTAAAAATGTAATTATAATATCTAAAGGTATGTCTAAGGGTAGGCTAAACAGCCTAATAGAAAAGCATATGAACTCTAATAGAAATATTTATATAGCACCATATATTAGCAATATTAATTTTGCACATTCTAACATTTTAGAGTACTCAAATATTAGGCAAAATACGATACAAATAGAGAATAGACTACTTAATGTAAATAGCATTATTATAAAGAGCATTTTCGACTATACTTTTGCACTATTTTTATTGCCCTTTTTAATTGTAACACATGTGATTATTTATGTTCTTATTAAATTAGATTCTAAGGGAGCTATATTTTTTAAACAAGATAGAGTTGGAGAAGATGGTAATATTTTTAAGGTATATAAGTATAGAACAATGCATGAAAATAGTGAGCAGATATTAAAGGATTATTTAAATAAATATCCTTATGAAGTAGAGTATTTTAAGAAGTTTCATAAGTATAAAAATGATCCAAGAATTACAAGAGTAGGAAAGTTTTTAAGAGAGAGTTCACTTGATGAGTTACCACAGATAATAAATGTATTAAAAAAAGAGATGAGTTTAGTTGGCCCTAGACCTTATGTTTTAGATGAGATAAAGATTTTAGAAGATAATGCAAACTTTATTTTAAAAGTAAAACCAGGGCTTACTGGACTTTGGCAAGTTAATGGACGAAATAATTTAACTTTTAAAGAGAGAGTAGAGCTAGAGAAGTGGTATATTAAAAATTGGACATTATGGTTAGACTTTATAATTTTAGTTAAAACTGTAAAGACAGTGCTAAGTAGAGTGGGGGCTAAATAGCTATTTTTTTATAAATTTTTTCTTCTATTAAGTTCAAAAGCGATATAATAGTAACAAATATTAATATAGAGGAATATTTATGGATTTAAAGAGTGGAATTAACGAGGTTAAGCAAGAGCTTAGCGGAGACGAGAAGCTGTTAGAGCAGGCTTTTCATATGGAGAGATTTTTTAAAAAGTATAAAAAACCATTAATCGCTTTAGCAGTACTTGCTGTGTTAGCGGTTGTTGGGTATAAGGTTAATAATTATTTAGCAGATGCTAAGTTGCAAAAGGCAAATAGTGCGTTTTTAGCTTTACAAAAAGATGCAAATAATAAAGAGGCACTTAATACACTAAAAGCTAACAATCCTAAACTTTTTGCGCTATATAGCTACTCTGTTGCTGCAAATAGTGGTGATAAAGATAAACTTAGTGCAGTTGCTAAAGATAGTAAATTTTTAGAAGATGCAGTAGGTTACCACCTAAGTGTTTTAGAAAAAGCACCTAAAGATTCTACTTATTATAAAAATTTAGCTTTAGTACAAAAAGCATATTTACTAATTAAAGATGGTAAAAAGAGTGATGCTAAAAATATATTAATTCAGATCCCTAAAGACTCTGCAGTTGCACCTGTTGCAAGGTTGCTAGAACACTATACAATAACTAAATAGGAGAATCCTATGAAACAAAGAGCCCTTTTAGCAGTTGCAATAGCTGCTATATTTGCAGGCTGCTCTGTAGATACTACAAAAATGGTTCCAGACTTTTTAAAATCTTCGGCTGGGCATAGCACAAATAGTTACACTTACAAACATGGCAAAGTACCATTAAATGTTATTAGAGATGGCGTAACATTTACTGATGGGAGCTACATAACTCCACAAGGTGAAAGCAGTGTAATATTACCACGAGGATACTACTTTGTAAGTAGTGATGGTGGTAGAATTTTAGCAGCAAATAACAGAGGTAGCATTTTAGTTTTAAAAAGCAATGGACAAGAGCTATCTAGCACAAAGTTAGAAGCACCTTTAGTTAGCGGTGTTGCTTACTCTAGCGGTATTGCTTATTTACTACAAGGCAATAGATTTGGGTTGTATAATCCATTTGCAAATAAGGTTACATACCAAAAGCAATTTAGTGGTGGCTCGGCTATTGATAATCGTCTTGCTAACCCAGTTGTTACAAGTAACTATTTGGCACTTCCAACGCTAGATGGCAAGTTAATTATGATTAACATGAAAACTCCAGCAGAGCCTGGTGTTATACCAGTTGGGCAAAACAAAAGTTATGGAAATATTATATACTTAAAAGCTATAAATGGTGGATTGTTGGCTGTAACACCAAGTACACTACTGTTTGTATCTAATACTTTAAAGAAGGCATATTCTGCTAAAGTGGCAGATTTAACGCTTAAGAATGGGTTAATTTATCTACTTACTAGAGATGGCAAGGTGCAAAAATTGTCTCTAGATTTATCGCCAGTTAAGAGTAGAGAGTTTACATATGCAGACTTTGCTACAATTACAGCATTTGATGGCAAGGTGTATGCGTATGCAAAAAGTGGCTCTTTAGTTGTGTTAGATGACTCTTTAGAGAAATATAAAGTATATAGTATTGGCGCAGCAAGAAGCTATAGTTATGTATCTGGTAGATACTTGTATATAGATAAAAAGAAGGTAGACTTAAGCGCTCTAGGCTATGAGTAGAGAGTTAATAGAGGCCTTTAGCGAGTACTTAAGTATCAATAGAGGGCTTAGTAAAAACTCTATAGATGCTTACTTAAACGATATAGAGCAGTTTTTTGGCTCTTCTAAAAAAGAGTTGCTAAAGCGCGATAGTAGTGATGTTATAGCATTTTTAGCTAAGTTTGAAAACAAGCGAACTCTAAATCGTAAACTCTCATCGATTAACATATTTTACAATTTTGCAAAAGAGCTAGAGTTTGGGGTTGTAGAGGTTAATTTGCCAAGCTCTAAAGTGCCTGCATCTTTGCCTTCGTCTTTAGAGCACGAAGATATCTTAAGGGTAGTAGATGCTATTGCAATTAAAGATTGGATTAGCTTGCGAGATAGGGCTCTTATATTATTTTTGTATGCAACTGGTGTTAGGGTTAGCGAAGCAGTAGGTGCAACGATTGATGATATAGATGGTATATGGCTTAGAGTTAGGTATGCAAAGGGCGAAAAAGAGAGAGTTGTGCCAGTAGCAAATAGTGCTCTAGAGGCTTTAGAGTTGTATCTTAATGAGCGAGCAGATAGCACACCAAATCTTTTTGTAAACTATAAACATAAAGCTCTTAGTAGAGTATCTATTTTTAAGATAATAAAAAAGTATTTAGGTGTTTCGCCGCATGTGCTAAGGCACTCGTATGCAACAAGTTTAATCTTAGGTGGAGCAGACTTAAGAGTGGTTCAAGAGCTTTTAGGACATAGCTCTTTGTTAACTACGCAAGTTTATACACATATAAAAAAGCCCCATTTAAAAGATACTGTAAATAGGCATCATCCACTATCTAAAAAGGAGATTTATGAGTAAAGCAATACGAATAGTTTTATGGTTATTAATGCTAATAGGAGGTGCTTGGTATTGTATATCTAAAGATTTAAATACGCCTCTTTTTGGCTCTTTTTGGTTTCATGTTGTTAGTTTTGTAATTGGTTTTGTAATAGTAAGGCTGGCATTTAACGCTGCTGGTGCAGGTGGGCGAGAGCTTGCTAAAATGGGCAGAGAAGGCGATGTACCAAGGTTAGAGACAAACAAACTTGTAACATCTGGCATATACAGCTGTCTAAGACACCCTATGCTTTTTGGCTTAACACTATTGCCATTAGGGCTTGCATTTTTGCTAGGTTCTGTAACATTTATTACATTTGTGGCACCATTAGAGATGTTGTTTATTATATTTATGGTTGCTACATTTGAAGAGATGGAGATTTATAAAAAATTTGGCGACGACTACTTAAAGTATAAGAGAGAAGTGCCTATGGTATCTTTTAAAAAAGAGTGCCTAAAGAGGCTATTTTTTAAGCTACCTTAGCAGATATACTCCCATATACCAAGCTGTAATTAATGTTGCAGCTATAAGTGTTGCGTAAAATACTCTTTTGCTAAATACTGCGCTAATGGATAGAGCTACATAAATTGCCATTATGTAGTTTGGTAAATATATCTCTATGCTTCCTTTTGGCAAGTTAAATAGCCAAAGAAGAGCCCCATCAAAAAGTGAGCCTAGACCAAAAAGGTGCAATATAGCAACTAATGGATAGAAGAGTATAAATAGTACCGAAAGTATAGGTGAGCAAAGTTGCCATATTGTTGTATTTGGAAAAAAGTAGTGCCCAATTGGGAACATTAGTAAAAATATGCCAACAGGAATTGCAACTAACGATATAAACCAAGCAGGCTTTTCTTGAAAATATTTAATAACTAAAAATATGTAAAATACACCACTCATAGATAACAATAAGCTTAGCGATGCAACTAATTTTGGCGCAACTGCTAAAATCAGTAGCACTGCAAAGGCTAAAAACTTAAAGCTAAGTAGCTCGAGTGCTAAGGTTAGAATTACCCAGCCAATAAAGAGCATTACATACGACCTAATTAGCGAGGCTGGTGCTCCTACAAAAAGCGTAAAAAGTGCTAAAAATATTAGTGTAAATAGCCCTAAATCTATATTTCTGTTTCGGTATGGGTAGTATTTTTGCTGAAAATATCTATAGGGCACATAAGCAGCGGCAAAGACCATTAGCCACAATATTCCAAGATGAAAGCCACTTAAGGCAACTAAATGTGAGACACCTAAAGAGGATATCTTGTCTCTTAAGTTTTTATCTAGTGGGTCTGCTAAAAATATTGCATAGTAGAATGTTTTTATACTCTCATAACCGTTGTGTTGCTTGTCTATTAGCTCTCTTAAAAATGCTTTAGCGTAGAAGCCATCTTCTACATGCTCTATTATATCGCCATATGCAAAAAAGCCTTTTAGGTAATCAAAAAATGAGGTACCTTTTTTTAATTTTAGTTTTACTCTTACCCAATCGAACCTTTTTGGAATCTCTTTATTTGTGTATAAAAAGAAGTCTAAATTCTTAGTATTAGAGTGCAACTTTAGTAAGGTAGAGTTGCTTTTTGTTTCGTATATTTTTATTACCTGAGCCTCTGTATAGTAGTAATTTGGCAGAGATTTTAGACTTTGGTAGTCTTGGTATACAAAAATAAGCCTAGCAATAATTATAGATACCAATATAGCAGATATTATTAAAAACTCTTTTTTGTTTCTAAACAGAGGTGGTGGTGCTAGCACAATTTAACCTTAGATTGTAGGTACATCTATTTTACCTTCGCTCATGTCTATATTACCACTCTCGAAGACAACTTCGTAAGATGAGCCTTGTGGTTTTGCATCGACAAATCTTGTAAAACGCTTTTGAAACATAAGCTCTACTGTACCTGTTGGCCCATTTCTTTGTTTACCTATAATTAGCTCTGTCTCCTCTTCTTCTTTTCTTTTGTAAGACGACTCATATGGCTTGCCTTCGGATTTTGCCTTCATCTCTTTCTCTTTCTCTTTGGCCTCTCTGTATACATCGTCACGATAAACAAACAGTATAATGTCGGCATCTTGCTCAATTGCACCAGACTCCCTTAAATCACTTAGCATTGGTCTTTTATTTTCACGATTTTCCAAAGAGCGGTTAAGCTGAGAAAGTGCAATAATAGGAATCTCTAGCTCTCTTGCTAGCTGCTTTAGCCCTCTAGAGATTTCACTTATCTCTTGCTGTCTTCCTGCTTGAGAGCGGCTGTCTCCACTCATTAGCTGAAGGTAGTCTATAACTGCTAGTGTTATCTCTGGATGCTGAGATTTTAGTTTTCTAAGCTTGCTTCTTACATGATGAATTGTAGCATACCCCCCATCGTCAACAAATAGTTTTCTTCGGCTCATGTCGTCTATTGCCGAGCTTAATCTGCTCCATTCGTCATCTTTTAAATTACCAACTCTAAGGGCTTGTAGAGGAATAGAAGTCTTGGTACTTAGCATTCTTAGCATCAACTGCTCAGCTGGCATCTCGAGCGAAAAAAATGCAACCCCTTCGTTTCTCTCTACCGTTTTTAGTGCCATATTTAACACAAGAGCTGTTTTACCCATGGCTGGTCTTGCGGCGATAATTACTAAATCTCCTTTACCAAAACCGCTTGTTTTGTCGTTTAGGTTTTCGAATCCTGTATCTACACCAATTAGTTTAGAGTTACCTAGCTCTTTTAAGCGCTCTATCTCTTTTAGCATATCTACAGTAATGCTTTTAGAGTCTTTAAAGTCTTCGCTAACGCTATCTTGTGTTATTTCGTACAGCTTTTGCTCTACTCTGTCCATAACCTCTGTAGCCTCTAAGTCGTCTTCGATTGTTAGCTTTTTAATTTCGGTTGCAAGTGTTATTAAAGAGCGCTTGTTTGAGTATGCTTTAATCTCTTGCACATAAGCTTTTGTGTTTGTAATTGGATTTGCAGATAGAACCTCTATCATAGCTACTTCGTCGAATTTATCTATTTTAATAAGCTCTTTTTTTAAGAACTCTTCATCTATTGGTAGCTCTTGCTCGAAGAGTCTCTCCATAGAGTTAAATAGGTGACTATGAAATGGTAAATAGAAATCATCTGGCTTTAAATTAGCTGCAATATCTTCGTATATTTCTGGGTCAAAAACAATTGCAGAAAGAACTGCCTTTTCAACATTTATGTTATATAACTCTTCCATTTTAGCTCTCCTTTGCTAGTATCTCTACCTCTTGTACAAATCTATCTACAAGTTCGCTCTCAGGCAGTTTTGCTACCACTTCGCCCTTTACCATAACCATACCTACACCTTTGCCATAAGCTATTGCAACATCGGCATGTTTTGCCTCGCCAATTGCATTAACCACACACCCCATTACCGATACATTTAGAGGTGTTTTAATATGCTTAGTGCGCTCTTCTACCTCGGCAACTGCACTTACTAAATCGGCCTCTATGCGCCCGCAAGTTGGGCAAGAGATTATGTTTAACCCCTCTTGCACTCTGCCGCTATCTTTTAAAATATCTCTAGCAACTGTAATCTCCTCTTCAAGGGCTCCAGTAATTGATATTCGCATAGTATCGCCAATACCATCAAGTAGCAAGGCTCCAAGCCCAATGCTAGATTTAATAGTAGCGTGATGTATTGTTCCAGCCTCTGTAACTCCTAAATGAAACGGATAGTTATTTTTTGGGCGAAGCATTCTATAAGCTTCTACTGTCCTTGGCACATCGCTAGCTTTTAAAGATACTTTAATATCGCTAAAGTCTAAATCTTCTAAAAACTTTATATTATACTCAGCTGAAGCCAC
>CAZFCZ010000042.1:0-11473 GCA_964517485.1 uncultured Nitratifractor sp.
TTACAGTTGGCTATATTTTTTCTAAAGAAACTTTTTGCTTTATAAAACCACATTTGCTAGTTTTGAAGGGAGGATTGATAAATATTTGGAGATGTAGGAATAGAGTTTGTAGCACTTAAAAGTACTACTTTAAGTTACTGACACGAAATTTTAAATGGTCTCTAGCGGCAAGCTAAGTAGCCTGCTTTTTGTTATTCTGTCTCTTGTGTCCAGTACTCGATTTTCTTAAGAAGATCGTCTTCTTTTATTGGTTTTATTAAAACATCATCTGCACCGTAATTTACAACTTCTGATATTTTGCTATCGTCTGTTGTTAGTACAATTACAGGTGTATTGCTGTTTGCTTTTTGGCTTCTAAATTGCTTTAAGAAGCCTTTACCATCTAGTATTGGCATAATAATATCTAGTAGAACTAAGTTAATAGAGCTATCTTTATTTATATGCTCTAACGCTTCTGCTCCATTGCTAGCTTCTGTGATATTTTCTATAATATCTTTATGGTGTGCTAGTAGGGCTTTTATTAATTTTCTATTTATAGTATCATCATCAACTATAAGAACATTTAATTTGTTCATTTGTTATTCCTAATATCATCTATTATAGATACAATCTCTTCTTTACTTGTTAGCTGCTTAATGTACTTTATAGTTAGCTCAGCATATTCTTTGCTATTTTGTGGCTCTTCTGTTAGTACAATACTAATGTTCTCTCTTTTAATAATTTCTGCTATTGTTTTTGTTAGATACTCTTCATCTGTAAAGATTATATCGTAACTCTCTTGTGCCACTTTGTGTGCTAAGTTTTCGCTATCTTCTATTACATCAAATGCTACCTCTATAGATGCCATTAGAGTAGATAAAATTTTATTACTTAATGGGAACTTTTTAGCAATTAAAATCTTTTTAGGAGTATCTTTTTTATCTTCTTGTTGTTTTGGAGCTTCGTTTAGAGTCTTCTCTACTGCTGGCTCTTGTTTTGGTTCTTGTTTTTTGCTGTGTTTATTTATTACCTCTAAATTTATAGACGACTTATGGCTTAAGAACTTATGTAAAATGTAAAGAAGTTCAGACATCTCAATTGGTTTAGAAATATACTCATCTAGACCTTCTTTTAGTAGTCTTTCTCTGTCACCTTTAAGTGCGTTTGCTGTTAGTGCAATAACTGGCACAGAGTCTAGACCCTCTTCATCTTCGTATTTTTTAATAATTTTAGTTGCTTCTATACCGTCCATTATTGGCATTTGAATATCCATAAAGACTAAATCGTAATCGTTATTAGCTTTTCTTTTATTTACTGCCTCTTGTCCATTGTCTGCAACATCAATACTTAGCCCGAAGCCTTTTAAAATATTTACAATTAGCTTTTGGTTAATTAAGTTATCTTCTGCAACTAAAGCTTTACCAAAATATTTAGCATGTACTGTTGGTGTCTCTTCTTCTGGAGCCTCTTCGAACTTAATTAAATACTTAAGTGTAGATAAGAACTTATTAAATCCTATTGGCTTAAATAGAACTCTCTCGTTAGGTAGAGAGAAGTTATTTAAAGAGTCGTTATTTGTAACTTTTGTTGTTACAATTAATTCGTCGTTATTTATAATAGGTAAAATATCTAAGATTTTATCGTAGTCTATATCTATATCTAAAAGTACCGCTTTTTTACCCTTACCGTTATATTGATCTAGCAATTTATTTAGAGTAACAGCACCATTAAATGTTTCGTACTTAACACCATAATACTTTAAGTATTTAGTTATAAAGTTACTAAGTTTACTCTCTTTAGCATCTTGATAAATTAACATTGTTAAGTCGTTAAATTTATCTTTATACTCTGTTGTAGCACTCTCTATCTCTTCTATTGGTAAAGTAAAGTAGAATGTAGAACCAACATTCTCTTTGCTTTCAACTTTTAGCTCGCCACCAAGTAGTTCTATGTATTGTTTAGTAATAGTTAAGCCTAAGCCAGTTCCGCCATATTTACGGTTAATAGATGAATCACCTTGCATAAATGGTTGGAAAATTCTCTCTAGCTGTTGTTTAGACATACCAATACCGCTATCGTTTACTATAAACTCTATCCAAACTCTATTGTCGTTTTGTACCTTAAAGCTCTTTTTAATCTCTATATCTATCTCGCCACCACTTTCGGTAAACTTAATAGCATTATTAAGAAGGTTAGTTAAAATCTCTTTTAACTTGGTTGGATCACCTTTAAGTTTAGGGCTAATTTCTGGGTCTAAGAAGTAGTTTAATTCTATATTTTTATCAGAAGCAATTACTGCAAATGTATCTACAGCGCTATCAAACTCTTTAGCAGTATCAAAAATTACATGCTCTAACTCTACTCTGTTGCTCTCTAGTTTAGATAGATCTAGAATGTTATTGATAATATCTAAAAGGTTATCTGAACTTTTTTCTATAATTTGTACATATTCTCTTTGTTCGTCATTTAAGTTTGTACCCTTAAGTAGCTCTGCAAAACCAATAATACCATTCATAGGAGTTCTAATTTCGTGTGACATATTTGCTAAGAAGTAAGACTTTGCTTTATTTGCTTCTATAGCTTCTACTTTGTCCTCTTTTGCAGTTTCTATCATGTTTTCTAAAAAGTTATAGCCTCTTTTCATACCCTCTGATGTTTCGAAGTCTATGCTATTTATTTCGTCTAGCTCGTCTTTAACTGTTGGGTCTGTTTCGCCAATTCTTTTTACTGCTCTTTTTAAAGACTTCTCTAGCTCTTTAGAGTTAGAATCTAGCTCTTTTGATAGTCTATTACCAAATAGAATTAACAGTAAAGATATAAGTAATAAAAATGCAAATAGTGCAACAAGCATTAAGTATTTGTTAGAGTAGTTAGCAATTTCGTCTTTTGCATTTTGGTAAATTACAGCAGATGTTTTATCGTGTAAAGATACATATTTACTTAAAACTGTAAATAGTCTTATAGTATCTGTTTTGTAGTTACCTGTATTTGCATTTTCTATTATGTCGTAGTAAACATCTATAAACTTCTCTTTAATTGTACTACTATAAGAGTTTTTAAGATAGTTTTGTACCTTTTGAGATAGCTCTTTGTTGTCTATTAATTTAGGGTCAAATAGCATAGCTTTTGTGTGGTAGTATATCCACTTATCAATATCGCCTTTTTCTATTTTTCTCTTCTCTTCTATATTAAATATTAAAAAGTCTCTAAGTAGTCCTGCATACTCTTGGCTAAAATATAAATTTGTTAGAGTGTTGCTAATTTTGTTAATATCTACATTTAGAGAGAATTTGTTAATTTTAAGTAGAGTCTTTAGCGTTGGTGTAGTTAAGTTTTTACTATAGCTATCTAGAACCTCTTGGTAGTTACTAGCATTTGCACTATTTATAGAGCTTCTTATACTATTTAGCGCAGTTAGTTTTTTATTTAAAGAGTAGTAGTCGCTTTTGTCAATGTTTATTGGCTCGTTAAATAGGTAGTCTTTAGGTAGTATTGTGTTGTTTTCTATAATTAGGTTCTCTTTATACTCTTTTATAGCACGGTTTGTCTTTTGAAATTGCTTATCTAATAACTCTTTGTAAGAGCTCTTATTAGATGCAAGATATAGCGCTACAATACCTCTTTCTCTGCCTGTTTCTATAAGTAGGTTATCTATGTACTTATTGTTTTTAGTTATTATTTTGTAAGCTTTTATCTTTTCATAGTTAATGTAGGTGTCGTAAAATAGGTAAGTAGCCGCAGCTACTAATATTAGGGTTGGTAGTATTGTAATAAGTCTTAATTTACTCTTAATCTTCATTGTTTAAACTTTCTATATTTTTAACTTCAGATTCTAAACCTTTAAGTTTAGCAACAAACTCTTTAATTAGTTCACCACTTCTATCTACACTGTTCTCTTTTTGTATCTTAAATAGATTATCTGCAATTGTATCTAATCTTAGGTTACTTGCAGCTCCTTTTAGCATATGTGCAGTAGTTTGTAGTGTTTTAATATCGTCGTTTTTAAATGCATTTACTAATTGCCCTAAGTGCTCTTTAGATTGCTTTACAAAATCGTTAACAAATTCTATAATTAGTGTTTTTGGTAAATTTAAATCGCTTGCTGCTCTTTGTGGATCAAAAGCAACACTCTCTTGCTTAATAACTTTTAAAAGTTCGTCTGCATTGCTAATGCTTATAGCCTCTTGTGGTAGCTCTGGCTCTATATCTACCTTTTTTTCTACCTCTTCTATTTGTGTTGTTTTTAAAATTTCCTCTTCTAGGTAGTTAGCGCTCTCTTTGCCTTCTAGCTTTTCTCTAATTAGTGTTGTTATTAGAGTTACCTCTTTTAAAGAGCTAGCTCTTTTGTCGCTATTAGTTAACTCTTTAATTTTATTTGTAATTAAATCTAAAGATAGTAAGTTACTAGCATCTGTAAGCATATCGATTGTAGATTTATTACCACTCTCTAAATCTTTTTTGTAGTTATCTATCTCGTCTAGATAGTTTTCTAAAAGTAGTTTATAGTTATCTTTGTCGATGCTAAGTTTTTTAGCATTCTCTTCTATATCTATATTATCTACTTGTAAACCAATAAGTTTATAAGCTGTAGCGCTATTTAAGTTTGTACTCTCTTTAGTTTCTACTTTAGCAACTTCTGGCTTAGTAGTTTGATTTTGTATATCTTCTTTGGCACTTTGCATCTCTTTTAGTGCAAGTAGCTCTTTGTCTTCTAAAGTTGTATCTGGTGTTGTATTAAGTTCTTCTACAGTTACCTCTTTAGTAGGGTCTATTGTTGTATCGTTTGTGCTATTTTCTATAACATTTTTTAGCTCGTTAGCAGTTTTTATTGTGTTAGTCTCTTCTTCTAGCTCTATCTCTTCTTCTTTGTTGCCCCATGGAAATAGCTTAGACTTAAACTTGCTTAATCCGCTTTTACTCTCTTTTGGCGCTTCTTCTTCGTGCGTATCTAACTCTATTAATTTCTCTAAAGTCTCTACCGCCGTATCTTGCGTTGTATCTTCTTTAGCATCTAGCGTATCTATATCTTTAATCTCTACTTTTGTTTCGCTCTCTTCTTTAGAGTCTATAATTTTTAATAACGCTTCTTTTGTAGTCTCTTCTTGTGCTTTTGGCTCATCTTCGCTTTTTAAAGTAGCGCTCTCTTGCGTCTCTTTAGCAGCTGGAGTTTCTACTTTTTCTTCTACATGGCTTTTTGTGTACTCTTTAATTTCTATTTTTGTTTCGCTCTCTTGCTCGTCTCTGTTTCCAAAAATCTTAACAACTTCTAGTTCGCTCTCTTTTGGCTTAGTTTCGTTAGCAACTTCTGTAGCGCTTGCGTACTCTTTAGGTTTTATACTCTCTTTAACTTTATCTTGCTTAGTTAGAGTATCTTCTACTTTTGTAGCTGGCTTAGTAGTAACCTCTGTAACGCTCTCTTTAGTAGGCTCTTTATCTTCTTTAGTATCTTGCTGAATAACTTCTGTTTTAACACTTTGTAGAGTTACTTCTTTAGTTTCTTGCTCTAGTGGCTTAGTATCAACTTTAGCTACCTCTTGATTGTCTTTTTTAATTGTAGGAATATTAAACTCGTTATCTCTAGTTTCTATTAAGCCATCTTTGATTTTTCTTAAATAGGCAATATTTTCGTCGTCGATATTTTGCGTTTTAATATTTAACTGATATAGATTTAACTTTCCTAATGCAGAGTGTAGTTCTACTAAATTAAATTTAAATGGTGTATCAACTGTAGAAACTTTTAATTCATTATCTTCTACAACTGTAATCTCTTTATTTTTTAATGCCAAAGAGATATTACATATATCCCTATATCCAATTTTGTCTAAAAAACTTTTACTCGCTGCTACAATGTAGTCTTCGCTATTTGTAATAAAATACATCTTAATTTCCTTTTCACTAATAGATAGGTTATTCTTATATGTATAATATTATAATACTCTTTAAAAAATGGTTTAAAATTTCAAAATTAAATATTTTTTACATCTTTTAATGAATTTGCTATAGATTTATTAGTTATTTTTGCTATTTCTTCGTGGCTTGCATTCTTAATTGCTTCGAAAGTACCGAAGTAGTTTAGTAGTTTCTTAACTACTTGCTTACCTACACCTTTGTGCTCAAAAAGTTTTAAATTCATATCCTCTTTTTGCTTTTTTTGCTTATGATAACTAATAGCAAATCTATGTGCTTCGTCTCGTAACTTCTGTAAAAAATGTAGTCGTTTATCTGTGCTTTTTAACTCTATTATCTCTCCATATTGTGTATAAATTATATCTTTTGCTGCACCTTTTGCTCTGTGAGCTTTAGAGTTTAACTTCTCTTTTGCAATTGCAACTACATCTAAATTTACTTTATACTCTTTTAAAATGCTCTGTGCTAAGGTAAGTAAAGTTGCACCGCCATCTATAACCCAAAGATCAGGTGGCGAGTTTTTGCTAAAGCTTTGGGCCCTTTTTCGTAGTAGCTCTTTCATTTGTGCATACTCGTCTTTTGCCTTAAGCTCGTAGCGTCTGTAAGAGCTTTTATTAAAACTATTATTATCGTAAACAATCATTGCTCCAACAGTTGCTTGCCCCATCATATGCGAGTTATCAAAGCACTCAAACCTATATGGCTCTACATCTAGGCTTAGTAGCTCTTTTAGCTCTTTTTCTATAGAGTAGTTATCTTTTGTGCTGTTTTGTTTTAGTATCTCTGTAGCATTTTTTATTGCTAAATCTGTTAGTTTTGCTCTGTTTCCTGCTTTTGGAGATGTTATAGATACCTTTTTATTTGTAATTTTAGCAACAACTTCGGCAACACTTTCTCTATCTTTAAACTCGTGTGCAACTAAAATTTTATTTACATCTACATTTATAATATTTTTATAGTGGTCTATTATGGCTTGCTTATAGGCTTCGTCTTGGTCGAATTTATCTAAATTTCTAAATATATGGTGCGCTGATGAGACAATTTTACCTTCGCGCATAAATATCTTTACAACTACACCCTTATCGTTGCTACTGCTTATTGCAAATATATCGTAGTTAGTTGTTGTTGCTATATCTATTGTTGATTTCATCTGCAAAGACTTAATTGCTTCTATAGAGTCTCTAAGTTTTGCTGCCTCTTCAAAGCGCTCTTGGGTTGCTAACTTTAGCATACGCTCTGCCATTTTGTCTAATAAAATCTTACGATTATTTATTGCGTGTTTTGCTTCTTGTACAATTTTTGCATACTCTTGTTTACTAATTTTACCTTCGCATGGGGCTAGGCATTTGTTAATTTCGTAGAATAAACAGGCTTTATTGCCTTTTATGCAACTCTTTTTTTGCACAAGCGGAAAAAAGTCGTAAATGGCATCTAAAAGTGCTTTGCTACCAGTTGGAAATGGGCCATAATATTTAACTTTTGGTGATTTAACAACTTTTCTAGTTATCTCAAATCTAGGAAAATCTTGCATTTGGTCTATATAAATATACGGATAAGTCTTGTCGTCTCTAAGTAAAATATTGTATTTTGGTTTAAGTTGTTTAATTAAAGAGTTCTCTAAAATTAGTGCATCTTCTTCGCTACTTACTACAATGTGGTCTATATACTTTGCCTCTGCTAGCATCTTGCCTATTCTTGTAGTTGGCTCATATTTTGGGTGTATATGCGGTGTTAATAACCAATAACTTTTTACTCTATTAGATAGGTTTTTTGCTTTGCCTATATATAATAGTTTTGCATCTTTACTAAAATATTGGTAAATTCCGGGCTCTTTTGGGAGCTCTCTTAATACCTCTTTAATCTCTCTCATTGTTTATTATAATATCCTCTTGTATTTTTTTTAATAAACCATAAATATCGCTATCTTTTGCATTAATAGTAAAATTTCCACTAGATAGCTCTTTATATTTTATATCAGTTTTTGGGGCAATATATGGTGCAGGAGTGTGAAATTTAGATACAAAAAACTCAATTTTTTTAACATCTTTAAATATCTCAGCACAATCTAAATCTATTATGATAAGTTGGTTTAATAGGTTATTTATTAAATCTTTATTATAATTAAGTTCCATTTTATAGCCAGGGTGAGATAATGCACCAAAAAGTGTATTGTTTTTAATGTAAAAAAATGCAATTGCCTTTGCAAAGCGTGGAGGCATTAGTGCCAACAACTTATTAAAACAGGAGTATTTATGAACATCTTTAAAATAGGGTCGTCTCTTAACGGTATTAAGAATTTCGTTAACTTTTTTCATATTGCGATTATAGCATCTTTCTTGCTTACAGTTAGCTTTAGTGGCTGTGGATACAAAACTCCGCCAGTATGGGTAGAAAAAAGTGCTAAGGCTAAGTAGTGTCAGAGTGTAAAAGATACGATACCATTATAATAGGTGCTGGAATTGCTGGTTTATACTTAGCTTCTAAGCTGCCAAAAGATATGAATGTATTAGTTCTTTGTAAAGATATTCCTTGGGAGTGCAATACATTTTATGCTCAAGGCGGAATTGTAACAGCGCTAGATGAAAACGATATACCACTACATATAGAAGACACTCTAAATGCTGGTGCAAACCACAATGTTAAAGAGGCTGTAGAGATTTTATCTAAAGAGTCAATAGATGTTAGAGAAGATTTTGTAAATAGAGGTATGGAGTTCGATTTAGATAAGAGTGGCAACTTATTATTTACTAAAGAAGCTGCGCACTCTACAAGCCGTATTTTACATGCAGGTGGCGACGCAACTGGTAGATATATGCATAAGTTTCTAATGGAAACTAATAAGCATAAGCTACAAAGTAACTCTTTAGTTTACGACCTTTTAATAGAAGATGGCAGATGTTACGGTGTTAGAATAATGCGAGATTACAAGCCATATACACTCTATGCCGATAGCGTTGTAATTGCTAGTGGTGGTATAGGCTCTTTGTATCAGTTTAATACAAACTCAAGAACAGTTAGTGCCGATATACATGGAATTTGTGTAGAAAAAGGAATAGAGCTTAAAGATATGGAGTTTATGCAGTTTCACCCAACTGTTTTTGTTAAAACACCATACGCAAGAAAGTTATTATTAACCGAAGCACTAAGAGGCGAGGGCGCACATATTGTTGATGATGACGGCAAAAGATTTTTATTCGATTACGACGAGCGTGGCGAGCTAGCAAGTAGAGATATTGTATCTCGCTCTATTTTTCTTTACAAAAGAGAAACAGGTAAAAAAGCATATCTAGACTTTAGTATGTTTGAGCCTTCGTGGTTTAAAAATAGATTTCCAAATATCTATAAAACATTTAAAAACTTAGGCTACAACCTACCAAAAGATAGGGTAGAAATTTCGCCTGCATTCCACTATGCAAATGGTGGTATTGTGTGCGATACAGATGGTAGAGTACCAGGTATAAAGGGGCTTTATACAGTTGGCGAAGCAGCAAGAACAGGAGTGCATGGGGCAAATAGACTTGCAAGTAACTCTCTATTAGAGGGTGCAGTTTTTGCTAAAAGGTGCGCTAATGCGATTGTACAAGACGACAACCACCTACCAAGCGAGCTAACATTCGAAAAAGATTACGATACAATGCTACATAAAGAAAACGATAAGCAGTATAAGCACAAACTTAGAGAAATAATGTGGAAAGATGTAGGTATTGTAAGAACAAGAAATGAGCTACTAGAGGCTAAAAATTTTATTTACGATACAAAAAGCAAAAACATAGGTAGACTTTTAGAGCTAAGGCTAAATACCGCTTCGGCAATTGTGCAACAAGCACTATATCGAGAGGAGTCTTTAGGCTCACACTATGTAGAGTAAGCACAAGAGCTCTCTTGTTGCTTTTGCAAAACTTTTGCAAACTAATTTTAAACCTTATAAAGTAATGGTATAATTATATTAATAAAATAAAAAAGGGTCTTAATGAAACATGTTCCTATAGTAGTATTAGATTTTGGTTCTCAATATACACAACTAATTGCAAGAAAACTTAGAGAGTCTGGTGTATATACAGAGGTTGTACCATATAGAGAGAGTATAGAAGATATTAAAGCAAGAACACCAAAGGGCATTATATTAAGTGGTGGACCAGCTTCGGTTTATGCTAAAGATGCATATAAACCAGACGATGCTATTTGGGATCTAGGCTTACCAATATTAGGTATTTGTTACGGAATGCAGTTAATTACACAGCACTTTGGCGGCGAAGTTGTTCCTGCAGATCACCACGAGTATGGTAAAGCAAAGTTAAATATATCTAACGAAAATAGCCCAATTTTTAAAGATATTTTACAAGATAGCATTGTGTGGATGAGCCACGGCGATAGAGCACAAAAATTGCCAGAGGGCTTCGAGCCAGTAGGCGATAGCGAAAACTCACCATATGCAGCAATAGCAAACGAAAGTAAAAATATATACGCATTTCAGTTCCACCCCGAAGTACACCACTCGGTAGAGGGTACAAAACTTCTTAAAAACTTTGCAAAGTATATTTGTGGTTGCGATAGCACTTGGAATATGGGCTCTTTTGCAAAAGAGAAAATTGCCGAAATTAAAAAGCAAGTTGGCGATAAAAAAGTACTTTGCGGAGTTAGCGGTGGGGTAGATAGCTCGGTAGTTGCAGCAATGCTTAACGAGGCACTTCCTAAAGAGCAACTTGTTTGTGTATTTGTAGATCAAGGATTACTAAGAAAAGACGAAGCAGCGCAAGTGCAAGATATGTTTAAACTACTAGATATTTCACTAATTACAATTAACGCACAAGAAGAGTTTTTAAATGCATTAAGTGGAGTAACAGACCCAGAGAAAAAGCGTAAAATTATAGGCGAAAAGTTTATAGAAGTTTTCGACAAAGAAGCAAGCAAACATACAGATGTTAGCTTTTTAGCGCAAGGAACACTTTATACAGATGTTATAGAATCAGTTTCGGTTAAAGGCCCTAGTAAAACTATTAAATCGCACCACAATGTTGGTGGCTTACCAGATTGGATGACATTCGAGCTAGTAGAACCACTAAGAGAAATCTTTAAAGACGAAGTTAGAAAACTAGGTCTAGAGCTTGGTCTTCCAAAACATATGATAGAGCGCCACCCATTCCCAGGGCCAGGGCTTGCAATTAGAGTTATGGGCGAGGTAAACGAAGAGGCTTTAAGACTTCTAAGAGAGAGCGACGCAATTATGCAAGAAGAGCTAAGAGCAACAGGCTACTACACAAAAGTATGGCAAGCGTTTACGGTTCTTTTAAATGTAAGTTCAGTTGGTGTAATGGGCGATAATAGAACTTACGACAACACAGTGTGTGTAAGAATGGTAGAGAGTGTAGATGGCATGACAGCAACTTTTGCACATGTTCCACACGATGTACTAGAAAACATTAGCCGCCGTATTATTAACGAGATTGATGGCATTAATAGAGTAGTTTACGATATTAGCTCTAAGCCACCAGCAACAATAGAGTGGGAGTAAACATTGAGCAGCGTTAACAAGCCAAAATTTAATGTTTTTAAAAATGTTACATACGCTATGCAAGGTGCAGTAACT
>CAZFCZ010000043.1:0-10004 GCA_964517485.1 uncultured Nitratifractor sp.
GGTTTGGTTATATAGTTTTTCTACCTTTAACTCGCCTATTGCTTCGCCTTGTTTTAGTTTGTAAAGTGGTATTAAGTCATCAGCTCTTATTGCGCCAAAGAGGTTTGAAAAGAGTATAACATTATTATCTATATACGATTGCGCTTTGGCATCTAAGCTTGGATAATCTATATAATCAAATGCAACTCCTGTGTATCTAAGTATCGCTTTTAGTGTTGGCTCTTTTGTAATATCTTTTGCAAATTTTAAAATATCGGCCTCTTTTTTAAGCCCAAATAGCTTGCCAAGCTCTGCTATGTTGCATCTTTGCATTGCTTGTAAATAGTGCTCTAAAACCTCTTGCCTTGCTCGATTAATAGAACTAAAAGCTAAGTTATCTAGGTTTAAAGTGCCCTCTCCGCCTACTTTTTTTGTTTCGCTTGGGGCTAGTAGAATCTTCATTATATATTCCTAATAGTTGCATTTGCAAGAAGCTCTGGGTTAAAGTTTTTAATCTGCATAGCTTCGCTTTTAGAGTTAAATGGGCCAACCAATATTGTATTGCCCTGCTCTACCAAATTGCCTTGCAATCCGCTAAGCTCTAGCTTTGTTATAATTTCGTTAGCTACATTTGGCGATGGGTGCAAAAGTATATAGTAGTTGTTATCAAAGGTTGCTTGTGTTTGCTTTGCTTGCTCATTTATGCTATTAGCTTGTGTCGCAAATACATTTGTAGGCTGTTTTGGTTCTTGTGTTGGTACTGGTTTTGTTGTACTTTTTGCAAAATAAATTGGCTCTTGAACTTGCGGTTTAAATACCTTGTTGTCATTAAAGGTGTGCATTCGCCTAGCGCCCAAATACCTACTGCGATAGTAAGAGTTACTTAAAGAGCTAACAACAACCCTCTTTTTAGAGCTACTAGCGTGCTGAAACTTTCCGTTACCCAAATATATGCCAACATGCGTTACTCTACCACTTCTATTACGGCTTGTATCAAAAAATACTAAATCACCTTTTTGTAGCTCGCTTCTTGCAATTGGTATTCCAACTCTATATTGGTCTCTTGCAACTCTTGGTATCTCTATGCCCATAGAGCCAAAAGTGTAGTATGTTAACCCAGAGCAGTCGTACTTACCGTTATTTTCTGCACCCCACAGATATTTGTGCCCTTTTGTTTCGTAATTTAAGCGACTAAGCGCCCTAGTAGATGGCTTAAAGCGAACCTTTGGCTTATGAATAGAGTAGTCGTATTTAGATGTACACCCACTAACAAATAGTATTAAGCTTATTGCAATTACTAATTTAATCATTTAATATATCGTTAATTCTTTTTGTATCGCTATTTTCGTTTGGGTCTTTTATAGGTTTTTTTAACTCGTAAATAACTGTTGCTATAAGTGTAATAGCAATCATTGCAATAGCAATATGCAGTATATAGTTATCTGCACGAAAGAGAAGTTCGGTACCTAAATAGCTTATATCTTTTGCCATAATTTGCTCCTTATATTATTAACATTGCATCGCCATAACTGTAGAAACGATACTTTTTTTCTATAGCTTCATTATACACTCTTAAAGTTTCATCTCTGCCTAAAAAGGCGCTTACAAGCATAATTAGTGTGCTTTTTGGTAGATGAAAATTAGTTAAAAGATAGTTAACTCTTAAGGGTTTGTTATTGGGGTGCAAAAAGAGATCGCACTCGCCACTAGGCTTGCCAACTCTTGCGTAGTGCTCTATTGTTCTTGTACTTGTTGTTCCTACTGCTAGTATCTTTTTAGAGCTATCTATTACCTCTTGTGCGTCGCTTGCAATATTGTAAATCTCTGAGTGCATAGGGTGATGTGTTATATCTTCTACCTCAACAGGTTTAAATGTTCCTGCTCCAACATGTAGCGTTAAATAGTAGATATTATGCTTCCTAGCAATCTCTTCTAAAAGCTCTTTAGTAAAGTGCAAAGATGCTGTAGGTGCAGCTACCGAGCCAGAGTTTTGGGCAAAAAGAGTCTGATAATCTAGTTCGTCTTCTTTTGTATCTTCTCTGTTCATGTATGGTGGCAATGGTATGTGCCCTATGCTATCTAAAATAGTTACTAGCTCTTCGAAATTTATAGACTTTGACTCTTTATAAAAGCTTACAACACGGCTACCATCACTATTAAGCGACTCTACTTTTGCACTAAGAGAGCTTGCAAACTCTAATATTGTGCCTACTTTAACTCTGCCCTTTATCATAACTAAAAAGTTACTATTTTCAAGCTCTCTAATTACTAATAGCTCTACTTTTGCACCGCTACTTTTAAAGCCAAATATACGAGCTTTAATTACTTTTGTGTCGTTTAAAAATATATTGGTATCTTGTGGAATGTACTCTAATAGCTCTTTAAAAGTTGTATGAATTATCTCTTTTGTATCTCTTTTATAGACCAAAAGCCTAGCCATATCGGCTGGTTTTATTGGTTTTGTAGCTATAAGCTCTTTTGGCAAATTGTAATCGTAAGAGCTTGTTTTACTATCTATATTACTCATTTTGCTCTGGCAATTTTGGCTTGCTTTGGCTAACTTGCGGTTTCTGCTCTTGTTGCTCATTAGTATCTGTATCTTCTTCGTCGTCTTCCTCTTTGTATGGGTTAATCATTTTTGCTACTAAAATAGATACACCATAAAGTATAATTAACGGAGCAGCCATAAGCATTTGCGTAATTACATCTGGTGGTGTAAGAAGCGCTGCAACAATAAATATAATTACAATTGCATACTTAAAAAAGCCAATAAGAGTTTGCTCGGTAACTAGCCTAATAGATGCTAAAAAGTAAACTATCATTGGTAACTCAAACGCCAAACCAAAGCCAAATAAAATTTTTGCAAAAAAGCCTATATAGTCTTCGATATTAATTAATGGGGTATAAAGAAACGCACCAAATGTAATTAAAAACTGGAACCCAAATGGCGTTACAACATAGTATGCAAAAAGTATTCCTATTGCAAACATTACGGTTACACCTATTAAGAAAGGCATAGCCATCTTCTTTTCGTTGTCGTAAAGCCCAGGTGCGACAAAGAGCCACCCTTGCCACAAAATTATAGGAAGCGATAAAAAGATACTAGCATATAGCGAAACCTTTAGTGCTACTACAAAAACACCACCTAACTGATGCGTTGTAATACTACCCCAAAATACGCTTTCGCTACTCTTTTTAGTATCTGCGTTTGCTAACTCTTTTGTGTGTAGAGCTAAGTCTTTTAAGCTTTGTGCTAGCTCTTTTTCTATAGCGCTTGAGCTATTGCTATCTAGCACCTTTTGGCTGCTTTTTATTGCCCTATCTACTAAAGATATCTTAACCTCTGGCTCTTCTTGTGCAATTGCTGTTTTATTTAACTCTTTAGCATTTGCATCTACGCTCCAGCTACCCTCTTTATTTTTCTCTACTATTTTACCAGCTTCGGTAAGTGCGCTCTCTAGCGGTGTTGTTACCCAGTGCAAAATTGGTTTATAGAATATAAAAGAAAGTATAAAACCTACTATTAAAGCAAATGCCGAGATAAATACTCTTTTTCTTAGTTCTACTAAGTGTGGCTTAACTTCTGATAACACTATGCATCCTCTTTATTTAAATGTTTAAAACCTATAGGCTCTTTATCTTGCGTATCTAAGGCTACTTTTTCCTCTTTAGGCTCATGTGTGGTTTGCAATTTAGCTTGTGCATTTTTGTTTGTCTCTTTCATTAGGCTCTCTAGTGCTTCAAACTCCGAATCTGCCTCTTCAAAAAGTTCATCAAATAGTTGATCATCGTTTATATCTGTTGCTTTAAAGCTACTCTCAATTTGGGCACTCTTTTTAACAGAGTCTATCTCTTTATTTGCAACATTTTTAAACGAGCTTAAGTCGTTTTTGGCTTTGTCTAGCTCTTGGCGGTACTGCATTACCTCTTGGCGAAGCTCATCTACTTGTAGCTCTTGCGAGATAGTACTTTTAGTATCGTCTACCACTCTTTTTAACTTACCAAGTGTTCTTGCTATTGTTTTCATTGTATCTGGTAGTTTATCTGGTCCAATAAACAAAAGTGCCAATACGGCAATTAATAAAATTTCTGTAAAACCAAGCCCAAACATATATGCCCTTAAATTTTTTTAACTATTTTATCTAATTTTGCATTATAAACAGAGCTAACTCGTCGCTTAAGAAAAACTCTTTATTAAAATAGGTACCATTTCGAAACTCTAACTTACCCTCTTTTAGTAAAATATTGGCATTTTTTTGCATACTATTTGTTAGTAGCTCATCTTTTACACCCACAATTGAGCGCAATCCTAAAAATATCTTCTCTGTTAAGATATCTTCTTTGCTTAGTTGCTCCTCTTTTTTAAATGTTGGCTCTTTTATAAATTTTTCTATATTTGTATGCGGATATAGCCTTTTGTTATCTAAAAACCCCACCGCTCCAGCACCAACACCTATGTAGTTTTTATATTGCCAATAGCCTAAATTGTGTTTGCTTTTGTATGTACCATAGTTAGATACCTCGTATTGGCTAAAACCCCTATTTAGTATATAATCTCTTAGTATAAAACCTAAATTTTCGCTATTTTTTTTAACATCTGCTATTTTGCTAAATGCAGTACCCCTCTCTATTGTTAGCTCGTAGCTAGATATATGGTTAATTGGTAGCTTAAAGGCTTGCTCTAAGTCGCTAGTAATTAGCCCTTTTGTATCGCCTGCTAAATCGTAAATAATATCTACAGATATATTCTTAAAGCCAACTTTGCTAGCATTTTCTACTGCATCTATCGCCTCTTTTGGGCTGTGGGCTCTATTTAGCAACTCTAGCTTTTTTGCATTAAAACTTTGCACCCCAAAACTAACCCTATTTACACCTAAATTTAACATTGCACTTAGCCACTCTTTTGTTGCCGAATTTGGGTTTGCTTCGGTAGTAACTTCTATACCTTTTTTTATGTATGGCTCTAGCAACCTAAATATGCCTTCGTAATCTTTTGGGTTAATTACAGATGGCGTGCCACCACCTAAAAATATTGTCTGTATATTATCTGCATTTTGTAGCTGTTCTTTTAAAGATACTTCTAAAGCTTTAATATAGTCTAAATATTGATGTTGCAAATTTACAAAAGAGTTAAAGCTACAATAGCTACACTTAGAGTCGCAAAATGGTATATGCATATATAAAAGCATTAAATAGTTTCCTTTAATTTACTACAAAGATAATCAAATTATAATAGGTTTTTAGATAGAATTCTATCAGAATTTTTAAATATTACAAAGTATTTATAAGTAGGGGTAAATTATGAGTAAATTTCAAGAGTATCGCCCCAATGTTGCAGCAATTGTTCTCTCTTGCGAGCACCCTAAAAAAGTGCAATATCTATTAGCCAAAAAAAAGGGTGCAAGAAGAGCTTGGCAGTTCCCACAAGGTGGAATAGACGGCCAAGAGACACCTAAAGAGGCACTCTTAAGAGAGCTAAAAGAGGAGATAGGAACCAATGATGTAGAGATTGTAGCAGAGTATCCAGAGTGGATTCGCTACGATTTTCCAAATAACAATAAAAAGTGCGATAAGTTATATCCATTTAAGGGGCAAAACCAAAAGTATTTTTTAGTAAGACTAAAAGATACTGCGGTAATAAAATTGGATTTAGATAAAAAACCAGAGTTCGAAGACTATGTCTTTGTAGACGAAGCTGAACTTTTTAAAAAGGCACTCTATATGAAAAGAAGAGCCTATAGAAGAGTTATAGATTACTTTAAGGAGAAAGGGTTTATTTAATGTTAGTTGTTCAAAAATATGGTGGTACAAGTGTTGGAACACTAGAGCGTATAGAAAATGTTGCTAATCGTGTAGCAAAGTCTAGAGCCGAAGGTAAAGATTTAGTTATTGTTGTATCTGCAATGAGCGGCGAAACAAATAAGCTAATAGATTATGCTAATCACTTTGCTAAGAGTCCTAGCAAAAGAGAGATGGATATGCTACTAAGCTCTGGCGAGCGTGTAACTGCTGCACTTTTGGCAATTGCACTAAACGAAATGGGGCATAATGCAATTGCTCTAACTGGTCGCCAAGCTGGTATTACAACAGACGACACACACACATTTGCAAGAATAGAGACTATTAATACAAATAGAATGCATAAAGAGATACAAGATGGCAATATTATAATTGTTGCTGGTTTTCAGGGTATTAATAAAGATGGCGAAGTAACTACTCTTGGGCGTGGTGGTAGCGACTTAAGTGCAGTAGCACTTGCAGGTGCGCTAAATGCCGATGCTTGCGAAATATATAGCGATGTAGATGGCATCTACACTACCGACCCACGAATAGAGCCAAAGGCTAAAAAGTTAGATTTCGTATCGTACGACGAAATGTTAGAGCTTTCTAGCTTAGGGGCAAAAGTTCTACAAAACCGTTCGGTTGAGCTTGCTAAAAAAATGGGTGTTAAAATTGTTGCAAAAAGTAGCTTTAGCGATGGCGAAGGCACAGAGATATCAGAAGGTAAAGAGAAAGGAGATAGCATGGAAGAGGTTTTAGTTAGTGGCGTAGCGTTAGATAGAAATCAGGCAAGAGTTTCGTTAAGAGGCGTTACAGACCGCCCAGGAATAGCAGCAGAAATTTTTACAAAACTAGCACAAGAGAATATTAATGTAGATATGATTATTCAAAATGCTAGCGAAAAAGGAACAACTAATATCGGTTTTACAGTTCCACAAAACGAAATAGAGAATGCAAAAAGCGTTATAGATGGTTTTGACCACGACTTAGAGGGTGCAGACTACGACGAAAGCGTTGTTAAAGTATCTATTGTTGGAGTTGGTATGAAGAGCCACAGCGGCGTTGCGGCAACTGCATTTAGCACTCTAGCACAAAATGGCATTAATATCGAAATGATCTCAACAAGCGAAATTAAAATATCTATGATTATAGACGAAAAGTTTGGAGAGCTAGCAGTAAGAGTACTACACGAAGTTTACGGACTAGATAAGTAATGGAATTTAGCGAGTGGGTTCTAAATACAATTAGAGAAGAGGGCTCTAGCTTTAGCTGGATGGAAGAGCACCGCTTTAATTGGATTCCGCAAGTTAGTAATGCACTAGCTAAAATATTAGAGGGTTATAGCGTAATTGTTGTAACCGACAGAGAGTTTAAATGGTTTAGCGACTACATTACCCAAAGGGTTAACGCTATTAGCAAAAATAGACCATTTATACCAATATATAATATAGATTGCATCTTTCCAGCTGCTTATACACTTAACGAAGTTGACGAACTAGACTCGCTTTACGATATGCTAGATATATCTTTCTCTAACGGCTTTTTATTTTGGTATGTTGGTAGTGGAGAGCACAAGCACTACGAGTATATAGAGCAACATAAAAGTAGTATAATATGGCGTCTAAACCACGAAGTCGAAGGACTTTTTAGCCTAAATCGAGCCGACGAGCTTATAGATATTAAGCTTATACAATCTTACAAACTACTAGATAAAGCGCTAGAAGCAGCACTAATAGGCGAGATAGAACTTTGAATTTAGAGCCAATCTCTCAGGTAATTATTAGCGACGACTTTTTAAGTGTTGTAGAGCGCCTAAAAGAGATTGCACCAAAAGGTTCTAGATTTGAGCTATTTATAAAAGAGAGCGAAAACTTTTTAGTAAGCGATGCTAACGAAGTTATTGCAAAGGCGTATTTGTCGTCTAAAGAGCAGATATTTATATGCCTTGCCTCTCAGACTTTTTCTGATGTTGTACAAAATAGACTACTAAAAATAATAGAAGAGCCACCAAAAAATAAGAATTTTATTCTAATAACCCCACTAAAATCTGCACTTTTGCCTACTATTAAATCTAGGCTACCAATTACAGTACTACAGAGCCAAACACAAGATATAAATATAAATTTAGACATAAGTAACCTAACACTACAAAGCCTATACGACTTTGTGCAAGAGAACAAAAGACTAAAGCCAAAAGAGGCTATAGGCACTTTAGAGTATATAATAAAAGAGGCACTCGTATCTAAAAAGTACAACCTAGACGAAGCAACACTAGAGCTGTTTGGCAAATCTAGAGAGGTTTTAAATATGGGTGCACCAGCAGATTTTACACTAACAACTGTACTTTTAAAATTGCTTGCAAAAAAGGTTAAAAAGGGATAGCATGAGACTCTTTGAAATTTCTAAACCAACAGATATAAAACAGTACTTAAAAGAGCTAGATGTAAATAGCGGTGGTATCGAAATTATCTCGCAAAAGATGGACTACTTGTATATAGAAATTCAAGATTTAAAGACACCTGCAATTAACATTTTAAAACAAGACGCCCTAAGCGTTGGAGCCGAAGTTGCCGTACCTAGTGGTGTAATTATTTGCCAAAAAGAGTACTACAACTGCTTGCTAATAGGCACAAAAAGACAACTACTAAAGCTAGCTAAAAAAGAGAAAGCACAGCCATTTGGGTTAAAAAATGTAGCTCAAGAGCTAGAGTCTATACTAAATTACAAAAGCTACCCAATAAAAATAATGGGTGTTCTAAACATAAATAGCGACAGCTTTTATAGCGGTAGCAGGTTTAGCCAACTAGAGGCAGTTAACGCAATAGAGCTAATGGTAAAAGATGGTGCAGATATTATAGATATTGGTGCGCTCTCTTCGCGCCCAGGTGCAAGTGCAATTAGCCAAGAAGAGGAGCTAAATAGAGTTAAAGAGCTTCTAGATACAATTAAAGAGAAGCAACTTACAAAAAAAGCTACCTTTAGTATAGATAGCTACGCTCCAAAAGTAGTAGAGTACGCACTAAATTGCGGCTTTAAGATAGTAAACGACATTACTGGCGCAAAAGATAGCCAAATTATTAAGCTTGCCGCAAAATTTAATGCAAAACTTTGTATTATGCATATGCAAGGTAATCCGCAAAATATGCAAAACAACCCACAATACGGCTCGGTTACTAACGAAGTAGATAACTTTTTTAAGGCTCAAATAGCAAAGTGTCACGAGCTTGGATTAAGCAAAGATAACATAATTTTAGATGTAGGTATTGGCTTTGGTAAAACCCTCGAGCACAATATAGAGCTAATTAAAAACCACAACCACTTTAAGCACTTTGGCTGCGAGCTACTAATTGGCGCAAGCAGAAAATCTATGATAGATAAAATATATCCTTCCATACCAGATAATAGACTACCAGGAACTCTAGCAATACACCTAAAAGCAATAGATAGAGGCGCAAACATAATTAGATGCCACGATGTTGCAGAGCATAAACAAGCAATAGATGTATATAGAGAAATTTAATTTACAATTAAGTCATAATTAGTAATAATCTTATATGTTAAAAAAGATAATCTATACCATATTTTATGTAGCTATTGCATCTGTTATATCTATATTAAGTATCGACTTATATATAAAAGATATTAGCAAAAATAAAATATACAGCAGAGCTAAAGATATGCCAAAGCAAAAGGTGGCACTGCTTTTAGGAACTGCAAAATACATTAAAAGGGGCAAAATAAACTACTTTTATAAGTACCGTATAGATGCCGCAAAAAAGCTATACAAAGCAGGTAAAATAGAGGCCATCTTAGTATCTGGCGACAACGCTACAAGGTACTACAACGAGCCTAAAAGAATGTACAAAGACCTAATAAATGCAGGCATTCCTAAAGCTAAAATATACCTAGATTTTGCAGGCTTTAGAACGCTAGACTCCATAAAAAGAGCCCAAAAGATATTTGGCTTAAAAAGGTTTGTTATAATTTCGCAAAAGTTCCATTTAGAAAGAGCGATATTTCTAGCCAAAGCAACAGGTGCAAACGCAATTGGTTTCGAGGCAAAGAGCCTTGATAACACAGTAGCAAGTGCAAAGATGCGCGCTAGAGAGTATTTAGCAAGAGTAAAAGCATTTTTAGATGTATATATTTTGCATACAACACCAAAGTTTTTTGGCAAATTCGAAAAAATCCCAATAAAAGAGAATGAGAATTGATAAAAGATATAAATGAGTATAAAGAGGCAG
>CAZFCZ010000044.1:0-28222 GCA_964517485.1 uncultured Nitratifractor sp.
TTTAATCCACCTTTTGTTTATTATGTATAACTATTTATTCATGGAACATTATAGCGTAAGTTGCTATAAAATATGAATTAACAGGACATAAAAAATGTACTGTTAATAATGGATTTTAATAACAAAGTGTCATATTTTTTACAAGTTTCTATAAAATGGAATAAAATTTTAAATGGCAAAATGTCTTGTTAATTGATTTGTATTTATTATTTGGACATTAGTGTCTGTTAATTGTTTAATATTGGCATTAACAGACATTTTGTCTTGTTAATTTTTTAATTTTAACTCATAAAAGATATAACACTAAAACTTAAATAACAAGGGCTATTTATAGGTTGCAGTAGCGGCTATTGCATTTTTTATTATTACCCTTTAAAAGTACTAGTATTTATGAGTTTTGTAATATATGCTATCGTTTTGTTCTCTTTTAATATTTTTTAAAAATGTATCTTTTTGCTTTTACTTTTATTGTTGGTGGGTTGTGGGTTTTTTCGAAAATGTCGTAGCCCTCTTTTAGGTTTAGCCAAAAGTTATGCCATTTGTGTTTTTTGTAGTTAGCTAAATTTTTACTACTTAGTCTAAATGGAAAAATATGTACATCTATAAATTTATGCCCCTTATTTAGTGCTTGCTCTACTAGTTCGTAGATATCTTCTATATTTTTATTGCCCATAGCGTAGCAGCCAATAGATGCACATTTGCCGTGTATCATTAGGTAGCTGCCGCTTCTTTTGTGTGCTCTATCGTACCTATTTGGAAAGCCCAAATTAAACGATAGATGAAATTTGCTATTAGGGTTTAGCGAGCTTTTGTAAACTTTGTAAAATCCCTCTGGAGATTGGTAGTCGCCCTCTTTTAACTTTGGTCCAAGCATACCAGAGTATTTACAAATGTCGTAAACTTTTAATAGTTTATACTTTTTAGAGCCTTTTGGTTTTATCCATACCTCTAAAATGGCATCTAGTTTAAAGAGCCTTAAAAATACTCTATCGCCTAAATTGGCGTTTAAAAGTGACAACCTATTATAGAGTGTATCTTCTTTTGCTTTTTTATAATTTTTGTTAATTTTATGTAAATTTTTATTTACACTTAAAGTACCTATATTAGTGTGTTTGGTTGGTGCATTTGTCATTTTATTGCTCTTTTCTTGTAAAGTAATATTTTTATAAATTACTACGCATAAAGCTGCTACTATTAAAATAAATGTAAATTTAAACATACAAAATTATACACTATTTGCTTTAAACTGTAAAAAGTATGGCAAAATGCAACTATTTTAACAATATTTTGATAAAATGGATATACTATCACAAAAATAAAGGATTCGTAATGGATAAAATTGTAAAAGTAATCGAGGTTTTAGCGCAATCAGATAAAAGCTGGGAAGACGCTGCACAAAATGCTGTTAAAAAGGCTAGTAAATCTATAAAAAATATTAAGTCAATTAACATTGCTAATATGAATGCAAAAGTTAAAGATGGCAAGATTATTAAGTATAGAATTAATGCAAAAATCTCTTTTGTAGTAAAAGACTAACTCTGCACACGCAAAGAGTTGCCACTCTTTGCCCTGCTGAAATAAAATTAACTTTATGCAACATAGGTTGCAATTACAAAAAGATTGTTATGGTATAATATATTTGCATAATAATGCGTTTTAATTAAGGAGATAATAATGGCTTTATACGATAGAGACTATACAATAGATAGAGGCAGTGAGTTTGCTATAAGTAGCGAGCGTGTTAGTTTTTTAAAGAAGACTTATCAGCTTTTAGCACTTAGCATGATTGTTGCTGCACTTGGGGCGTACTTAACAATGCCTTTTGTAGAGAGTGTAATACAATTTAGATGGGTAATTTTTGGAGCTGAACTTTTAGTTCTGTTTTTTGGTTTAGGTATGAGCCGCGGTAAACCTGGCTTAAATATGTTTATGCTGTTTTTATTTACATTTTTAACTGGTGTTTCGCTTGTACCACTACTTGCAATGTTAATTGGTGCGGGTAAAGTAGCCGTAATTGGTAATGCATTTTTAGCTACAAGTGTACTTTTTGGTGCGTTAAGCCTATTTGCAATTAATAGCAAAACAGACTTTAGCAGCTGGGGTAAACCACTATTTATAACACTAATTGTTGTAATTGTTGCAAGTGTAATTAACCTATTTTTAGGTAGCGGTATTTTAGGTATGGTAATTAGTGCAGCTGTTTTACTACTGTTTGGTTTGTTTACAATTTATGACACTCAAAACATAGTAAATGGTGCGTACGATAGCCCAGTAGATGCGGCTGTAAGCCTGTATATAGATTTCTTAAATATGTTTACAGTTATTTTACAATTTTTAGGCATAATGGGTGACGACTAAAAATATAGAGCGTCTAGTAGATGCAAATCTAAATAGATTGCGAGAGGCGCTAAGAACACTAGAAGATGTTCAGCGCTATATATACGACAACGGGGAGCTTAGCTCCCAATTTAAAGAGCTTCGACATCAGTTAACTCCACTTTTTAACACCAATAGATTACAATTTAGAGATATAGAAGGCGATGTAAGTAAAACTTCTACTAAATCAGAGATGAGCCGCAATAGTCTAAACGATTTAACAGCTGCAAATTTTTCGCGAGCTACCGAGTCGGCAAGGGTTTTAGAAGAGGCTTTTAAGTTAATTGATGTAGAGTCTTCGGCAACTGCAAAGAGTATTAGATATAAGCTATATGCATTAGAGAAAAAGGTTTATGGGTTTTGAGTATAATATTTGGTCCAATTAATTCGCGTCGTTTTGGTAGGTCGCTTGGGGTAGATTTAAGCCCTAATACTAAGCAGTGCAACTTTGATTGCCTATATTGTGAGCTAAAGAGTGTAAGCGTTGTAGATAGCTACAAAGATGTAGTTAGCACACAAGAGATAGTTGCGCAAATTAAAGAGGCACTAAGTAGGTATAAAGATATAGATGTACTTACACTTACAGCAAATGGCGAACCAACTCTCTACCCACATTTAGAGGAGCTAATAGATAATATAAATAGCTTTAAAGGCGATATTAAAACACTAATTTTAAGTAACGCTAGTACTATATATAAAAAGGCAACTTGCGAGGCGCTACTTAAGCTAGATAGTGTTAAGTTATCTTTAGATTGCGCTAGTGCAATGTGTTTTAAAAAGCTAGATCGTGCAGATAGTAGTGTAGATTTAGAGAAAATTAAAGAGGGTATGCTACAATTTAAAGAGCAATATAGCGGTAACTTATTAATAGAAATTTTATTTGTAGAGGGCATTAACGACAACCTACAAGAGGTAGCAAAATTAAATGAGTTTTTACTAAAACTTAAGCCAGCACGCATAGATATTGGCACAATAGATAGACCTCCAGCTTACAATATAAAACCAGTTAGCTACGATAAATTATATAATCTTTCGCTTGGATTTAGCAAAGAATTAAATATTGCAATTGCTACAAAACAAAATAGTAAAATAGAGAAATTTAACTACACTAAAGCAGAGATTTTACAAACGCTCTCGCTTCGTCCACTTACAATAGACGATATTAATATGCTATTTAGTAGCGACTCTAAAGATAGATTTAAAGAGCTTTTAAATAGCGGTAAAATAGAGAAAGTTGACAACCTTGGTGTAGAATTTTACAGGAGCAAACAGATATGAGAAATGTAGCCCTACTGCAACTAAAAAACAACCCAAACTACCAAAAAAATTTAGACAAAATATTAGAGTACTTAAGCAGCCTTGAGGAAAATACAATAGTAGTAGCTCCAGAGGTTTGCTTAACCGATTACGACTACGAAAACCTACAAGAGGCTTGCGAGTTTAGCGAATATGCACTAGAGCAACTTTTAAAGTGTGTAAACAATCAAGTATTAGTGTTGACACTTTTGCGTAAAGTAGATAACAGCTACATTAACCAAGCTGTTGTCATACATAAAAATAAGATTATTCACAAACAAGCCAAACACAAGCTGTTTAAGCTAGGTGATGAGCATAAATATTTAAAAGCAGGAGTTGACAGCGAGATTGTTAAATTTAAGATAGACAATTTACAGTATGGTTTACTAATTTGTTTCGAGTTAAGATACAAAGAGCTATGGAAAAAGCTAGAGGGCGCAGATGTTATATTTGTACCAAGCCAGTGGGGCGAGCCACGCAAACGGCACTTAGAGATACTTGGTAACGCACTTGCTGTAATGAATCAGTGCTATGTGTTAATTGCAAACTCTTCTAAAGATACTATGGCTAGCTCTAGTGCTATATATGCACCAATGGGTGGTAAAGTTATAGACGATGCTAGCGAGTGTATTAAAGGCTCTATCGATACAAAACAGATTAAACTAATGAGAAACTACCTTAAGCTTTACTAGACAACTTATATTTACAAAAAATAAATAAGAGCAGATTTTACCTATACTTTTTAGTAAAGTGGTGTAAATTTGCTTTACAAAAGTGTAAATTTGAAAAAAATGTATATTTTTTAATATAAGAGTCATAATAAACTTGTTTTTTTAATTAATATATTATATAATATAAAAAACAGAACTACTATATATAGGTTAATTAATGATGACAAAAAGTGCATTTATGGAAAAACTAGAAAAACAAAGACAGCAACACCAGCTAGACGAAATGGTACGAAAGATAGACCAACAGTTCGCTTTAGAGCCAAATGTAAAAGAGGCACTATCTTCGGTAGATAGAGAGATTTTTGTATCTAATATCTTTAAGCACCTTTCGTACGAGCTTGATGCACTACCAATGGATAGCGAGCAGTGGATTAGCTCGCCATTAACAGTTGCAAAAATGACACAATATCTAGAGCCTAATAGTAGTTGCGATAATGTTTTAGAGATTGGGTGTGGTAGTGGGTATCAAGCTGCTGTGTTATCTAAACTATTTAGAAGAGTATTTACAATAGAGAGAATCGACTCTTTACTACAAGAGGCAAGAGGCAGATTTAGAGCTTTGGGAATTAATAATATTAACTCTAAATTCGAAGATGGTACAAATGGCTGGAGTAGCTTTGCACCCTTTGATAGAATTATATTTTCTGCATCTCCAAAAAAGATACCACAAGTAATTTTTGATCAACTAGCAGAAGGTGGCATACTAATTGCGCCTGTAGAAGAGTATGGTTTACAAACAATTACAAGATACTACAAAAGAGGTGGCAAGATTACAAGCGAAGCTATAGAAACATGCTGTTTTGTGCCAGTAGTTAAAGGCAAAGAGCATTAATGCTAGTTGTCAGTAACTTTACAATAATTTTAAGAAATACTATGTTATAGTAGTTAAAGTCTAATATAAGGAGTTGTCAATGAGTAGACTAATAAAACCATCGGAGTACGCTAAACAAAGCGGTGTGTCGCGTCAAGCAGTTTACGCAAAAATTAAAAAAGGTTTACTAAAATCTAAAAAAGTAGATGGACAGATATTTATAGAACTTGACAGCTCTGTTAATATTAATACAAAAAAGAGCGAAGCTAGCTCTGTAAATAAAGAGGTACATAACGACCTGCTTTTAGCAAAAGACGAAACAATTAAAATATTAAAAGATACTATAGACGACTTAAAAGCTACAAACAACTTAATAGTTGGCACACTAAAGGGAGAGGTAGATCTACTTAAAGAGGCATTTGGCGAGATGCAGCAGCTATACCGCACGCAAATAGAGCACCTACAAATTAAAGAGCCAGCAAAACTAGAGCGCAATAGTATAGTAGATGTTAAAAACTATATAGATATAAAAGAGCTAGCAAGAGTGCTAAATTTAGACAAAACAGAGCGTAAAAAGTTTAAAAAAGCAGCAAGCAAACTACAAGAGAATGGCGACTTTAGATTTACAATTATAGAAGAGGAACTTTATGCACTAAAGAGTGCGGACTACAACGACTTTTTAGAAGCCCTAAAGTAGATGCAAAAGCCAAAGCTAAAGCATTTGGCTAAATTTGGCGCACAATTATGGAAAATAAAACAAAACTAAACAAACTCGAAAGACTAAAAAAGACCCTTAAGCCCACAGATTTTAACATTAATAGTTGCCACTTTGATAGCCTAAGCGAAGATGATAGGTTTTATCTAAAAAATTACGGTATATACAATATTAAACTAGCTCCATCTAAATTTATGCTACGAATTAGAGGTGACAATAGCTTTACAAGTTGTAAACTAAAAGAGTTAATCTTAGTTGTCAAAAAGTATAACTTAGAGCTTGTAATTACAGCTAGAGCTGGTTTAGAGATACATAACATAAGTAAAGATTTAATTTTAGAGCTTTACAATATTGTAAATTTAATTGGCTTTAAAACAAGTGGTAGCTTAACAGATAATGTGCGTGCAATTGTTACAGACCCATACGATAGTATTGCACAAGACTCTTATATAGACTCTTTAGAAATTGTAAAGCAAATACAAAAGCAACTTGCAAATAATTCAAAATATTTAGGGCTTTTACCGCGTAAATTTAACACTGCAATTATAGGTAAACTTACACCACATATTAACCCTTGGGGAAACGATTTATTATTTGCGTTAGCTAAAAATAACGATATTTACGGCTTTAATATATATTTAGGTGGCAAAAATAGCGAAACTGCAAAGTGTGCTAACATTTTTGTAGAAGCTAAAGATACCAAGCGGCTATTTTTTGCGATATTAGACTCGTTTTTAGAGCTTGGGTTAAGGGGCAGTAGATCTAAAACTAGGCTATATTATTTGCTAGAGACAATAGGTATTAGAAAATTTAGAGAGCAAGTAGAGCTAAACTTTGGCAAAAAGCTGCAAACAAGCCAAAAGCTACTTATGCAAAGCTCTAAATTTAGGGCATTTACTAAGCTAAAGAGCGGTAAATATGGCAAAGTTTACGAGTGTAATTATGGCAAGATTAATCTAGATAGAGCTTTAGATATTTTAAGCAAAGAGTCAAACATTCGCATAGATGCAGACCAAAATTTACATATTTTAAATGTAGAAAAAGAGAGTACAAAGCCAAGCTCTAGCATTGTTGCTTGTGTTGGTGCAAAGTACTGCCCGCTTTCGCTTTGGAATATAAAAGACGATATTGCAAAATTAAATCTTGCACAATTTAAAGAGCTAGGTGTAAATGTTGGCTTTAGTGGTTGCTTAAAGGGGTGCGGTAGACACCAGCACAGCCATATTGGCTTAGTGGGGCTAAGGTCTAATATGTTTGGTAAAACCCAAAGAGCACTTAGGGTATTTATTGGCTCGTGTGAAGTACCAAAACCAACACCAGCAAGACTGTTATACTACGCCGTGCCAGAGAGCAAAGTAGATGGACTATTTAAAGCAATTATAAACGACTACAAATTTGGCAACTACAGCAGTTTTAACCAATACAATAGCTACCTAAATAGTTACGATATAGAGGTTTTACAACTTTGGTTTATACTAAAACAGCTAGTTAATATAGATAGCAAAATCAATACGCTATTTCATACTCCAAACAGACAACAAGAGCTACTTAGTGCTCTACAAGCTCTAAAAATATATCCCCAAAAAGCAAATTTATACGAAAATATAAATACTCTAAGCCACCTGCTTTGGGATAGTTAATAAAATTTATAGTTTAGATAGTATTTAAAAGTAGAGTGTGTAGTTAATACAAACAAAGGTTTATAATGCCTATTGTCTGTTTTTATTATTTAATTTATGCTTTATTAGCCTCTTCCCACTCTTTAAATTCGTTGCTAAAGTAGACAATTCTTTGTTTTTTAAACTCTTTTGTAGAGTACAATTTAGAGTGCTTTGATATGCCTATCTCTTTTGCCATCTCTTCTATAAGTTCGTCGCACTCTTCTTGGGTTTTTGCGTGCACCATTGCAAATACATTGTATTTCCAGTTAGGAAAGCTAGGTCTTAGGTAGCAGTGGCTTACTGCGCTAAAGTTTGCTAGCTCTTTGCCAAGTACTTCGGCGCTCTCTTGCGGAATCTCCCATACGCTCATTGCGTTTGCGCTAAAGCCAGCTTTTCGGTGGTTTAATATAGTTGCAAAACGGCGCATTACGCCTGCTTCTTTTAGTTCATTTGCTATTGCAAAAAACTCGTCGTAGCTTAAGTTTAATTTAGTTATTGCCTCTTTAAATGGCTCTTTAACAACTGCTATATCTTTTTGAAGCTCTTTAATAACTGCAATATGTTTTGCACTTAGCTCTATTTGCTTAAAGGCTCTTTTTTTAACCTTCTCTTTTTTAGCTGCTTTGCCTGTTGTATCCATTTTTACAGATATTTTAAACATCTTTAGAGTTGGTAAAATTAGCGCTTCGCTAGCGTTTGAATTTGCTCTTAAAATTTCTACAGTATCTTCTAGGCTTAGCGTAGAGTCTGGCGCAACTGCTAGTGTAAACCATATATTAAATTCGTTATTTCTTAAGTAGTTGTGGCTTACACCAGGGTGTGCGTTTATAACTTTTACAGCGTTATCTATATTCTCAGAGCTTACCTTAAATGCTACAAGCGAGCTTTTGTAGCCCAATCTTTTAGTATCGAATATTGCTGAAGTTTGTCTAATAATAGAGTTTTGCTTATTTTTAGAAACAATATCTATTACTTCATCTTCGCTAATGTTAAGTGAGGAGGCTATCTCTTTAAATGGCTCTTTAACAAGCGGAAAAGATGTTTGCATTTTATAAAGTATTTCGTTTTCTAATTCTGAATTTTCCATAATATTCCTTTTTTACCTGCCATGTGCAATGTAAATATAGTATAGAAATTATTTAGGAGAACTATATCTAAAAGTTAGTTGCACACGACAAGTTATGCAATTATATATAAAATATAAAACTATTTTATTGATAAGTATCAAGTCTTATTATTTAGTATAAAATTTTGCTATCTATTTACTATTAAATTTAACAGATAAAAAAATATTGTAAATGTGACAATAAGTTTTGGTAGTGTAATTTCGTCTTTTTTGCTCTTTTTGGGCTCTTTTTTACTATCGCCTTTTATGGCTGCTGAGATGGCTAACATTTTTGCTAAATTATTTTTATCTATACTCATAAAAAAACTCCATGCACAATTATAGCAATTTTTTAAATTTATTTCAACAAAATGTGATTATTTTATCTTTTCTTCTTTTTTAATTACAGTTGTTAAACCTAAAAGTTTCCATCCTTGAAAGCCATCTCTATAGTATATAAGCTTATTTGATGGATATCCTGCTTTAATCATAGCTTTTATAAATCTTGGGCTCTGGTCGCACCAAACTCCATTACAAAATGCAATTAATATCTTTGCATCTTTAAAGTTGTTATCTACAACACCTAGTTTTTTAAAAAGTTTATTAAATGTCTCTTTGTTTGCTCTCTCTATAAGTGTAAAGGGTATATTAATAGCAGTTGGAATTGTTTCGAGATAATACCAATTTGGTAACCTTGCATCTATAAGTAGCGCCTTTTTATTTTGAATCTCATTTTTAAAGTAAGAGATAAGCTCTACCTCGCCTATTGTTTTAACATCTTTTGCGGCTTTTATTGGGTGTATACAAAATGGAGGGCATAATCTAGATGTTTTAGTATAGTCATCAGATAACATGTGCCCTGTATCTTGTACTCTTTTTATCTCTATTTTTTTACCTAAGTGATTAACTGTAATATGTGATGTACTGTTTGTAATTTTAACTTGTAACTCTTGTGCAAATAGTGGTAGAACAAGTGTGGCAATAATTATAAAATATTGCATATAATACCTTTTTATAAAATATTATTATATTTTAACATAAATGTTTATTAAATACTACTTCTGTTTAAAATTTTATATATATTTAAATCTTAATTGGGCAGTGTAGTAGCTCTTGTGTCATCATTTGTGATAGTGTACCAACTGTAGATACAATGCCATCTATGCCAGAGTCTTTAAGGGCAGTTTGCTCCTCTTTGCCTCTAACTCTTACTACAATATGGGCTTTTGGAGCAATATCTAAAACTGCTTGGGCTATTAGGCGAATCTTCTCTAGGTTATGAAATGTTATCATAACTGCTGCTGCATCTTTAATGTTAATAGACTCTAAAACAACTCTTTGGGCAGCATTTCCAAAGAATACTGGCTGATTATCTTCGAGTGCTTCTTGATATAGTTTTAAGTCGTGCTCTATTAATATGTAGTCAAAACCTTTGGCTTTCATTTGGTTAGTTACTTCGTGCCCAAGTGGTCCATAACCGCAAACTACAATGTGATTTTTTAAGCCAGTAGATGTAATTTTATGCTCTCTAACTGGGCTTTTAAATACGCCATCTGCAAGGCGTGTTAAGTTTTTAATAATAAATGGTGTAGCTATCATAGAGAATATTACTGCAGTTGCTAAGATGTTTGCTACTTTTTGGTCTATAAAGTTGTGATTTTGTGCTAGTACAAATATTGCTAGAGCAAACTCGCCAATTTGTGCAAGTGCTAATGCGCTTTTAAAGGCTGTTCTTTTTTGCCCAAAAAATAGCACTCCAAATATAACTGCTGCTTTTATAGCCATTACAACAGCTACAACTAAAATAATACTAAAGAAGTTTTGCACCACTATAAGCAAGTTAATAGAGCTACCTACAACAAAGAAAAATAGCCCTAAAAATAGGTCTCTAAATGGTGCTAAGTCGGCTTCGATTTGATATTTGTAGTGTGATTCGGCAAGTAACATACCAGCAAAAAAAGCACCCAAAGAGTACGAAAATCCAAATAGATGTGCTGCCTCTGCCGAGGCTAGTACAGTAAATAGTATAGCTAATAAAAATATCTCTTGGTTTTTTGTTTTTACTGAGTACTCTAAATATCTATCTATACCAAATTTGCCTACAAAAAGTAGTGCAAAAAACATAAGCATATGCCAAGATGTTTTTATTAAAAGAGTAGTTACTTCTACATCTTTAGAGAATACATCTATCATTATTAAAATAGGAATTACTGCTAAATCTTGAAATAGCAAAATGCCTAAAACTTTACGCCCATATCCAGCGTGAATATCGCCATTTTCGTTAAGCATTTTAAGCACAATTGCAGTAGAAGATAGCGCAAGAGCAGCGCCTACGATAATTGCACTCTTTTGCTCGAACCCAAGCATATACTGCGCAATTAGCGAGAATATAGCACCACTTAGCAAAACTTGCAAAAAGCCATATACAAATACCTGCTTTCGCATTGCTTTCATTTCGCTAAAGCTAAACTCTAGCCCAATTGTAAACATTAAAAATATAATTCCTAGCTCTGATATGTGCTCTAGCGAGCTACTCTCGCCTTCGCCACCAAAAAATAGGGCAACTATAACGCCTGTAAATATATAGCCAATAGCAGTTGGCAAATCTAGTTTTTTTAGTAAAATATTTAGTATCGATGCTATTAAGATTGCTAAAATAACTACAACTACTTGCTCCAACTGCTCCCCCTTTGTTATAAAATATGTAAAAAATATGAGATTTGGGCTGATAATACCATATTTAGTTTAAAATTATGCTCTTAAATTTAAATATTTTTCTTTTTTTTGATATACTTTATTAATAATTTTTAAGGGGTTATAAGTGCAAGCAATAAAAGATATTTACGAAAAGGCTGGACTTTTCTATTTAGGTAAAGATGTTAACAAAGAGAACTTTGACTCTACAGATGTTTTAACACTACTTAAGAATAAAAACTTTACAACACACGCTGCTATTATTGGAATGACTGGCTCTGGTAAAACGGGGCTTGGTATTGGGCTTTTAGAAGAGGCAGCTATTGATAATATTCCATCTATTGTTATAGACCCAAAGGGCGATATGGGAAATATGCTCTTAACCGATCCAACATTTTCTCCGCTGTCGTTTAAGCCGTGGGTAGAAGACGATGCTAAAGCAAAAGGCGAAGATGCGCTAGATTATGCTGCAAAAACAGCTAATATGTGGAGAGATGGTATACTAAGCTCAAACCAAGACGAAGCTAGAGTGGCGAAGTTTCACGATGTAGATAAGACAATCTACACCCCAGGCTCTAGCGCTGGTGTTGGTATAAATATCTTAAGCTCGCTTAGCAAACCAAGCGACGAGATAATGGACGATAGTGATAACTTTAGTGCATATTTATCTAGTACGGTTGGCTCGCTTTTAGCACTAATTGGACTAGAGGCAAACCCACTAGAGAGCAAAGAGTTTATACTACTTTCTCAGATAATTGCTAACGCGTGGCAAAATAACACCACAATAGGGCTAGACACCCTTGTTGGAGCAATTATTACACCACCATTTAAAAAGATTGGTGTGCTACCAATAGAGAGCTTTTATAACCAGAGCGAACGCTTTAAATTAGCTAACAAATTTAACTCGGTAATTGCTTCGCCTGCATTTATGGGGTGGCTAAGTGGAGACGATTTAGATATTCAGAAACTTCTTTACGGGGCTGATGGCAAAGCAAAGGTTGCGATATTCTCTATTGCGCACTTAAATGACTCGCAAAGAATGTTTTTTGTAACGCTTTTACTAAACAAAATAGTAGCGTGGATGCGCCGCCAAAGTGGTAGTAATCGCCTAAAAGCAATGCTCTATATGGACGAAATTTACGGCTTTTTCCCACCTATTAAAAACCCACCATCAAAAGAGCCAATGATAACCCTGTTAAAGCAAGCTAGAGCGTATGGTTTGGGTGTTGTGCTTAGTACGCAAAACCCAGTAGATTTAGACTACAAAGGCTTAAGTAATATTGGTACTTGGTTTATTGGACGCTTACAGACAACTCAAGATATCGAGCGCGTTATAGATGGGCTTGGTGGCAAGATAGACTCTTCGATAACAAAAGATGAAATTGCTACACTTTTAGCCAACCTAAAGAAGAGAACTTTCTTCTTAAAGAGCGCGCACTTAGACGATATTAGACTTTTTGGCACAAGATGGGTTTTAAGCTACCTAAAAGGGCCGCTTAAAAAAGATGACATCTCTACACTTATGCAGAGCAAAAAAACAGCTTTAGATACCAAGCCACAAGAGCTAATTTCAAGCGAGGAAAATAGCGATTATGTTAGCAATATAACGCTAAGTGGTAATGTAGTAGAGAGATTTGAAGCCGATATTACAGGCAACAAAAAGTACACTCCAACAGTTGCTGCATCGCTTGAGGTTTGCTATATAGACGCAAAAAGAGGCATAGACAAAACACAAGAGCTAGAGGTAATGCTAAATATAGATAACTTAAATAGCTACGACTGGGACGAACTAGAAGAGCTAGATAGCCCACTAGAGAGTTTCTCTAGCAAAAAACCAAGTGGTGCTAAATTTAAGCACTTGCCAAATTTTGTAACAGAAGATAGCTCGCTAAAGCAGTGTGCAAAAGCGCTAAAAGAGCATATTTACACATCTAATAAGCTAGAGATTTACAGATGCAAACGCCTAAGAGTAGAGTCGAAACTCGAAGATAGCTATGATGATTTTATAGTAAGTGTAGAAGATATCTTAAAAGATAAATTCGAAGAGCAGTTAGATAAACTAAAAGAGAGATACAAAAATAAGTTAGATAGATTAGATTCACAAATTATAAGAGCGCAAGCGCAAGTAGAAAAAGAAGAGAGCGACCAAACAAGCTCGCTAATTGGGGCTGGTATTTCGATAATTTCTGCACTATTTGGCAAAAGTAGCGTAAGAAAAATTGGCTCGGCGGTAAATAAAAGTAGCAGAGTCTTAAAAGACAGAGACGACATAAGCAGAGCCAAAGCTAAACTAGAAGAGCTAGACGAAAGAGTGCACGAAACGCAAATAGAACTAGAAGATAAAATAGACGAACTAAGCAGTAAATATAGCCTAGATAACTACCCAATAGATACAATCTTTATTAAGCCAAGAAAGAGCGCAATAGATATTAACGAAATTGCTCTACTTTGGAGGGTTAGCTATTAGTAGTTTTTTAGAAAAAGCTCTAGCTATTTTTGGCAGATATAGAGGCTTTGCTGCCATAGTTATTGGGTTAATTGTTGGTTTTAGCCTTAGTGGTGGCTTGCTAATATATAACGGTAACGAACTTGTAAATTCGCTAATTTATTTAGCATTGGTAGTGGCGCTGCCGTTTGTATTTTCGCTGCTTTCTATATTTAGCTTGCTATTTAAAAAAGATGCAAAAAGCAAAGAAGCACTAGGTTTGTCGTATCTATTTGGTACATTTTTCTCTATTGGTGCACTGCTATCTTTACTATTTATTGTAACTACGCAAGATATAGCATTTGGCTGGGCAACCACGCTAGATATTAAACCAAACGAGCTATCTAGTACACTTAGCGCTATTGCCATCTGGAAGAGCATTTGCAGCAGCTGCGTTGTAGATAAGCACTTAGCAGATGTTAGCCAATTTATAAGATTAGGTGGAGCAGTTAGCGCCGAGCAGATTAAAAACGCAAAAGAGCTAGGCTCGTGGTGGAAGTTTTTAGCCATTGCAATTGCAACTTATGGTGTTGTTTTTAGAGGCCTGCTTTTTATTATAACAAAGCTATTTAGCAGCAAAAAAGAGGTAAAAATTGTAAGTCAAGAAAACCAAGAGAGCCTTAGAGAGTTCTCTAAAAACTATGCAAATAAAACTACTCTACAAGAGCTAAATTCAAGAGCATACAGAGCTATTGGCTACCATATAAACATACCCCAAAGCCTAAATAACCAAGAGCAAGCAAGCGATATTGTAGTAGCTGTAAAGTCGTGGGAACCCCCAATACTAGACTTTTTTGATTACATTCAAGAGCTAAAAGAGAAAAATACTAACTCTAAAATATCTATATATCTAGCAGGGCTTAAAGGCAATGCAACTAGTGAAGATATAGATATATGGCTAAAAAAGCTAAACGAACTAAAGCTAAACTACGAAGTAGTGGTTTAAAATATATATATTTATGCAAACAGTATCTATATTTGGGTGTGGCTGGGTTGGTAAGGCTTTGGCAAAAGAGCTTGAGCCTAACTATAAAATTAACTGCTTAGTAAAAAGCCAAAGCTCGCTTAAAAGCTTAGATTTTAAAAATTGCTACCTTAGCCAAAATAAAGAGTTCTTAAATTGCCATACGCTAGTTATTGCAATACCCCCAAGAGGCGACTATTTAGATACATTAAAGAGCCTACTAAAGCAAACAAAAACTAGCACCTTTGTAATACTACTTAGCTCTACATCTATCTATCAACAAACAAGTGGCACCCTTAGCGAAGAGAGCAGTAAAAACATAGACACCCCAAACCTTATGCTACAAGCTGAGCGCTTAGTAAAATCTATAAGCAAAAACACTACAACTCTAAGACTTGGCGGATTAATGGGCTACAACAGAGTTGCAGGCAAATACACACAAGGGAGCACAAAGGCTAACGACAGATATGTAAACTACATACACAGAGACGATATAGTAGATATTATAAAGCTAATTATTGCTAAAAAAATAGAGTCTAAAACATATAATGTAGTTGCACCACTGCACCCTAAAGAGTCGCAAATTTATGCTAAAAATGCAAAAAAATTTAACCTTCAAGCCACAAACTATAAAAGTAGCAAAATAGTAGGCAAAATTGTAAGCTCTAATCTACTACAAAAAGAGCTTAACTACCAATTTCTAAAACCAAACCCACTAGAGTTTTGGGATTAATAGTTTAAATATGCTAAATAAAAGAGTGATATTTAAATAGAGATAAAGCGTATGTTATATATTGTAAAAGAAAAATTACAAATAATTCTAAAATTATTAAAAAGTAACAAAAATACCATTTAGTTATAGATATTGTTTATAATTAAGATATTAATCTTATATTATTATTTTTTTGTTAATATTATAAAAAGGTTATAAGACTAGGAGAATGTATGTATAAAATAGAAGAGATATCGATGTTTTCTGATCTTCCTAGTGAGATTATTGCCAAATTAAAAGATAAAATGTTTATGAAAGAGTACGCTAAAGACTCTATTGTATTTTACGAAGGTGATAGTGGCGATAGTATCTATATTATTTTAGAGGGTAAGGTAAAGTTATATAAAACTACACCAAAGGGAAGCCAAATACATATAAATGTTCTTAAAGCTCCAGAGCTAATTGGAGAGTATGCAACATTTGAGGGAGTTGCATTTCCTGCTAGCTGCGAATTTATAACAGATGGTGTACTTGGTAAGATACCGTTTAGCTTTATAAGAGACGAGCTTCTTACTTTACCTGATGTATCTGTGGCTATTATAAAATCTTTAACTGCTAAGGTGCATCTACTCTCTACTCTTGTACACCAAGAGACTGTACTCTCTAGCGAAGCAAAAGTTGCAGATGTTATATTAAATAGAAGCGAAATTTTTAAAAGATTAAAAAATAGCGAAATTGCTACAATTTTAAATTTAACGCCAGAGACGCTATCTAGAATACTATCTAAATTTAAAAAAGATAAAATTATTACTCTTAAAAAGCAAGAGTTAGAAATTTTAGATATAAATAAATTAAGAGTTATACTATCTACTAATAAATTTAAAGAGTGTACAAACTGCATATTACAATATAAAGAAGAGTTAGGCTTAAAGTAGATGAAGGGCTTTATAGCACATTCTAAAGCTTCTAAAGAGGTGCTAAAAATTGCAACTCTTAGTGCATCACTAAGGGTTAATTGCTTAATTTTTGGGCCAAAAGCAGTAGGCAAGAGCCACTTAGCTAAAGTTATTGCACCAGATGCAAAGGCCTATAGTGCCTTAGATTTACAAGAGCAAATTAGAGCTAAAGCAGTAGATTTAAATACAGTTAACGAAGTAATAATTTTAGATATTCATAAAATAGATGCAGTTGGGCAGATTGTTGAATTTTTAGAAAATAGCAATATAAAAGTGGTTGCAACAGCAACTAAAGATAAAGATATATACTCTAAGTACTTTCAGGCAAAAATAGAGGTTTTACCTCTAAAAGATAGATTAGAAGATGTAGAGTACTTAAAGCAAGAGTACATTAAAGAGGCAAAAAGAGTATTTTTAATAGACGAAGAGATTAGCCAAGATATCGAGTGTGATCTATCTAATAACGCTATATCTTTAAAAAAATCCATATTTAGAAGTATTCTTTTTGACTCTTTAACAAAGAGCGATATAGCTAATATTTTAGAGAATTATCTACAAAAAGAGATAAAGAGTAGCTCATATAAAGAGCTTTTGCCAATTTTTGAAGTGCCACTTTTAAGGGCTGCACAAAAAGAGTATAAATCGCAACTACAAATGGCTAAGCACTTAGAGATAAATAGAAATACTTTAAGAAAAAAGATGATAGAAAATGAAATTAATTAGCAGCCTATTAGAGAGTTCAATAGAGCAAGATTTAAATCCATTTATAATATTTAATGCTAATGCAAAGGTGCTAAAGTACAATGTTGAAGCGGAGTATTTGCTATCGCTAGTTTCTGCTAAAGAGTTATATGACTTAGCGCTAAATTACGCACCACAAACTTATGGATTTAAAAATAGCTATATAGATATAGAGTTTAGCCGAAACCACTACTACGCACTTATGGTAGGGTACGAAGATGATAGTAATCTTGTGCTAAAACTATACAAAAGTGTAGATACCACAAAGAAAGATAGCCCCAAAAAAGAGCTACTAAATAGTACAAATATCTATGCTCTTATAGAAGTAGCACTAAATAATACGCTTAAAAGTAGTAAAGTAATTAAGTATCTAGACCCATCTTTACCAGAAGTTAAGCTAAATGCAAAAGGCTTTTTAAATCTTTTAAATGCTACGCTAGATTACTTTAAAAATGCAAAAGAGGTATATTTTTCTTTAAAGATAAAAGTTGCTGAAAATGTAGTAATAGATGGCACTAGATACCCAATTTGTGTAGTAGAGATAGGCTCAAAAGAGCCTATAAATTGTAGTGTTAATTTAGATAGTTTAACTAAAGATACAAATGCTGTTATCTTTGTTAAAGGCTCATCTATATCTATAGAGTTCCCTTTAATTTTATAACTAAAACTCTACTCTTTTTATGCTCCAGCTAGTTTTATTGCTGTCGCTAAAGTCTTGGTTTATAACATAGTTTTTATTATCTTTACTAACTGCTACAGTTGTGCTGGCTTTTATGCTTTTGCTCTTTGTAACTTTAGCTGAGTTCCAGCCATCTTTTGTGCTAAGTTTTATTAGCATATTTCCGCCAGCTCCTTTTTGGTCATTACTAACACCTACAATATCGCCATCTTTATTTACAACTAACCCATCAAAACCTGCAAATTTTGTATCTTTTATATCTACTAATTTTGCATTTTTTGGGTTGTTTGTAGGTATTTTAACTAAGCCAAAACCTTCGTAGTGTCCTTGCTTGCCAACACTTACTAAAGATACTAAAAGATTGCCATCTTTATCTATATCTATACCATTTGGTGTGCCTTTTTTACCTGTATTGTTTTTCCAAAATAGGCTTGCTTTGCCATCTGAATCTACTTTGTAAATTACATTTGCGTACCAATCTGTTATATATACATTTCCATCTTTATCTACAGTTAAGTCGTTTGCAAAGTATGCATTTGCATTTGGAACTAGAGACGATAGATTAATATCTTCTAAAAGCGCACCTGTTCTAATATTATAGATTCTAAGAGCTGATATACCTTTTGTTTTTGGATCGTTATCCATAATTGCATTGCCATTAAAGCCAGCAACTAGTAGCCTATTTCTTTTGCAATCGCTTTGTATTCCAGCAGTAGAAAGTGGATACTTTTCGCTGTGTGTAAACGCCTTATACTCGCCATTTGCGCTAACCTTAACTATAGGTTTAGCATTAAGCGAAGATAGCAAAAATGTATTATCGTATTTAATATACTCTATACCCTCGGGGTTTTGAGCAATATTTTTAATAGTTATGCTATCTGGTAATTTTATATCTTTTGCATCTAAGTTTAGTGCAAGTAGTAGTGTTAGTACTACGCTTTTTGTAATTAGTTTTTTCATATTTTTCCTTTTGTTAATTTACCTCTAGGCTCTGTTCGCCTTTTTCTATTTTGTTAAATGTGGTTCTCCACTCGCCGCTCTCTAGATCGTAAAACTTAATTTGGTTATCTATTTCAAATGCTAAAGCAATCCAGTCTTCCCAGTAGCCTTGCCACTTTACACTTAAACAGCCATTACTAAAGACACTTCAGCTTCCTTCTACTAAAGAGTCCCAATCGTTTTTACCAATCATTGTGCCATTTTTGTTCATAAAAGTTTTGTAGATTCTATGCCCGTTATACTCGTAATCTCCTGTTACGGTGTTGTTAGATATTAACTCTAATATCTCCTTTTTTGTAAGTGGATTATGACCTAATACTATTAAGCCATCTGCATTAATTTTTCTCTCTAAATCTGGTTTCATGCTATATTTTTTACCTGCTCTTTTTTTGTAAGTTAGAATTTTACCTTTAATATGCTATTATGTCAAGAACTTACTATTTAGTATTATACATACTAAAAGGATACTAAGGAGTAAAAAGTGTTTATTTTTAAAGATAAAAAATATGAGTGTGAGTTTGAATTAGCACTAGGAATGTTTAGCAGAAAATGGAACTCTTTGGTGCTTTACCACCTATCTAGCGGTACTAAACGATATGGGGACCTAAGGAGACTAACAACTGGTATAACGCAAAAAATGTTAACACAAACCCTAAGAGAGCTAGAGAGATTTGAGCTAATAGAGCGGAAAGTCTACCCCGTAGTTCCACCAAAAGTTGAGTACACTTTAACTAGTTATGGTAAAGATATATTACCAATTTTAGAGCAGATACATAAGTTTGGTCTGCAGATGTATAAAAATTACGAAAATAGTGGCTCTATAGAAAAAGTGTAAACTTACTTTACAAATGTGTAAACTTTAGTTTACATAAGAGTATCGATATATTAAAGTTATTTTAAATTTATTGGGTTGTAAGTTGTCAAAAATAGGTAAAAAAAATTTAATTTTTATAAATAATCGGCTTAAAAAACTATACATATTTTAGATAACAATTTGAAATTAATTTTCTTGTAAGCCCCCTATATTAGGTATACTAACACAATAAATTTTTGGGGATTAATATGAAAAAAACAATACAGATAATAACTTTAATACTATTTGCTACAATTTTGGCATTTTCTGGGAATAAAAAGATTGTAGTTGATTTAGCTAAGCAAGAGGCGTATGCATATGAGGGGAAAACTCTAATTTACAAGGGTTGGGTATCTTCGGGTCGAAAAAAGTTTGCAACACCAAGTGGAAGATATAGAGTTTTAGCAAAAGAGGAAGAGCACATATCTAACGAGTGGCCAAAGCCAGATGGTGGGGCTAAGATGCCATATATGTTGCGTTTAACTTGGAGCGGAATTGCACTGCATTTAGGCTATACACCAAATAGACCAGCATCTCATGGGTGTGTTAGGCTAAAAGATGGCTTTGCACAAAAGCTATTTAAGTGGGCAAAAGTTGGCACAAGAGTTATAATAAAGGGTAAAGCGCCAAGGCGTGTAGCAAGAAGAGGTAGAGGCTTTACAGACTATGTGGCTCTTGCTAAACTTAAGAAAAGTAAAAAGAGAGCAAGGATTGCAAAAAGAGTTAGCAAAAGAGAGAAGTTAGTTAGATACTACTCTAAATTTAGCCATAAAAGGTTAAATAGAATTTTGCGTAAAAGTAATGCACAAAAGAGATGGCTAGTTAAGTACTCTAGATATAGCAAAAAAAGCAAGCTAAGAAAGTTAAGAAAAATTAAGAGATTGGTATCTATAATAAGAGCTGCAAAAAATATAAAATATAAGAGGTATCATCATAAAAGGGTGGCTAAAAGGCTAAATAAAGCTGGCAAAAAGTTGTCTCTTAAGAGTAAAATTAAAAACTATTATTTTTTAAGTAGTCTCTAATAACTCTACAACTTTAGAAGTGGAAAAAGTTTACTCTAAATTGTCTGTTGTTGTAGCTATAAAGTTAGCAAACGAGTCGCTATCGTTAGGGCACTTTGCTACCTTGTAGTAGTTGTATCCTATTTTTTGAGCTATCTCTTTGTGCTCGATATCTAGCTCGAAGATTGTCTCTGAGTTGTCTATTGTAAATGCAATTGGAAAAATTAGTACATTTAGGTTTGTTGGGTTTCTAAGGGTGTCAACTAAGTTTGGCTCTAGCCACGAGCCGTTACCAACTTTTGACTGATATGCTAGCTCTATTTGGCTAAAGTTAATATTATCAGATGCTAGTTGCTCTTTTAGAAGTCTGCAGTTTTCTTCTATATGTTTTTGGTATGGGTCGCCCTTTTTTATAATATCTAGTGGTAAGCCATGAGCAGAGATTATAAGTTTTATATCTTTTTCGTCTTTGCCATTAAGAGCCTCTTTAATTAGGTTTGCTTGAATTTTAATGTACTCTTTTGATTGGTAGTATCTATCTACTATCTTTATTGTTGGGTTGTAATTAAGCTCTTTGGCGCAACTTAAAATATCTTCGATAGATGACTGTGTAGTTGTGCTAGAGTAGTGCGGATACATAGAAAATAGCACAAGCTCGCTTACGCCTTGCTCTTTTAATTTAGTTAGAGTCTCTTTTGCAAAAGGTGGCACATAGCGCATTACGGGGTAAGTGTTTGTAGATGTTAGGCTCTCTAGCTTTTTACATAGCGATAGTGTAATATCTAAAAGTGGTGATTTGCCACCTATCTCTTTATAGTTCTCTTGCGCTTCTTTTAATCTTTTTTTAACAATAATAGAGCCTACAAGTTTGCGAATTATTGTGTTTGTTTGTAGAATGTAAGGGTCTTTAAACATATTAACTAAAAACTGCTCGACTTCGTTAATAGAGTTTGGTCCACCCATGTTAAGTAGTAGTATTGCTCTGCTCATAAGTACTCTTTTTTCGTTATATTACTCAAATTTAGCTGTGTTTTATAAGTTTTTGATATAAATCATAATTATATTATTACAATTTTGTTAAAATTTGTAAACTTAAAGAGAAGGTTAAAGAATGCAATATCCTTTATTTTACGACAATGTTGAGCCATTTGTTTTACAAGATGCTCTATCAGATTTTTTAGGTGCTACCAAAGATGGTGTAGTTGAGATTAGCTATTTAGATTGCGTAAAGCTTGCTAGCCACTCTTGCCCGACTGTTGCTGGTAGTTTTATAGTTACTAAAGTTGCTCTAAAAGAGCTCTATAAAGAGCAGATACCACAAAGAGGACAAATTAAAATTGAACTTCAAGAGCCAAAGGGTAGCGGTGTTATTGGTGTTATTGGTAATGTTGCTGGCTTTATTTGTGGCGCTAGTGATGATGGTGGTTTTGTAGGTATTGGTGGAAAGTTTAATAAAAGAGACCTTCTAACCTATTCAAACAGCGATGTGGCTGGTTTAATTAGGTTTACAAGGCTTGACACTAAAGAGAGTGTTACTCTAAATTTAGATACTTCTAAAGTACCTGGTAATCCAAAAATGTCAGAGTTAATGCAAAAGTCTATTAAAGGCACTGCAAGCTTAAATGAGCAAAACGAGTTTAAAAAACTTTGGCAAGATAGGGTAGAGTATATGCTAAGTAACCAAGATAAGTGGGAGCAAATTGCACCCAAAGTTTAAAAAAAAGGAGATTTTATGAGTATAGCAAACTATTTAACAAAAGAGCATAGAGAGTGTGATGATATATTTGCAAAAGCAGAGGGTGCAGCAGCAAAAGGTGATTTTGTAGCTACAAAAGAGGAGTTTTTAAATTTTGCAGACGAGACACTATTGCACTTTAAAAAAGAAGAAGAGGAGTTTTTTCCACTTTTTGAAGAGATTACAGGCTCTGAAGATGGCCCAACAATGGTTATGAAGTTTGAGCATGAACAAGTTAGAGGCTTAATGGGTAAGATGGCAGAAGCAGTAGAGAATGAAGATAAAGATGCATATCTATCTTTAGCAGAGTCTATGATGATACTTTTGCAACAACACAACATGAAAGAAGAGCAGATGCTTTACGCAATGGCAGATAGAGTTGTAGATGGCTCTAAGTCTCAAGAGCTTATAGATAAAATGGAAGAGATTAAGCTTTGAGAGAGCTGTTCCTTGATGCACGCTCTTTAGAACACCCAGAGCCACTAGAGAAGGCTATAGACTCTATAAAGCAACTAGATAGCAATAGCTATTTTTATATGCTACACAGAAAAGAGCCTATACCCTTGCTTGCACTTGCAAGTGAACACAACTTAAATTTTGTATCTAAGCAGCAAAATGACGGTAATTGGCATATACTTATCTCTCCAAATAAAGAGTTCTCGCTAAAAAATTTTATAAAGGATTAATATGTTTGGAAATAGTGGCTTGTCGCTAGATCAAGCTCCACCAATAGAGGTGGTTTTAAGGCTATTTTTAACTGGAGCAATTTTTGGTGTAGTGCTATCTGTTATGCTTATGTTTTGGCACCAAAATTTAGCAAATATAGTAGCCCCTACAACTTTAGCAATTGTGCATACTTTTACACTTGGTATTATGGCATCTTTTATGCTTGGTGCGCTTTTTCAGATGATGCCAGTTCTTTGTGGAGTGCATATAAAAGCACCAGTAAATTTAGCTATTAGAGTTAACTTTACACTACTATTTGGGCTTATATTTTTAATATTAGCATTTATTAATGGGCAAAGTGTACTCTATATTTTTGCCTCTATTTTGCTTGGGTTTGCGCTACTTGCAAGCTCTTATATTATGATAAATAGGCTTACTAAAATAGAGCATAGTAACTCCTCTAGGGGTATGCTACTAGCTGTTGTATCTCTTGGGGTTACAGCAGTTGTAGCTATTTTGCTACTTATTATGCGAATGGGCTACAACTTGCCGTTTGATTATTTGGCACTAAAGAGTATGCACTATAGCTTTGGTTTATATGGCTGGATTTCGTTATTAATTATTGCAGTTTCGCTTCAGGTAATAGAGATGTTTTATGTAACACCAAAATATAGCCAAAAATATGGAAAATATGTTACTTATGCAATTTTTGGGCTACTTTTGTTATATGTATTAGCACTATTTTTAATGCCCAATATTGCAAAATTTTTGCCACTAATTGTTGCTTTAATAGTTGCATTTCACTCTATTATTACTCTAATTAAGCTAAAGAGAAAAAAGAGACCAGTAAATGATGCATCTATCTACTTTTGGGTTGCAGGAATGCTCTTTTTAGCTCTTTTTGCCCTTAGCTATATACTTAACCTCTCTACAATACTAAGTGCAGAGCTTTTTGCCTTTTTTGCCTTAAGTATTGTTTTTGCAATGAGCTATAAGATAACACCATTTTTAGTTTGGTTTCACCTTAATGCAAAGGGCTACTTTGACGCACCAATGATGCACGAGGTAATTAGCCCAAAATATGCAAAAATAAACTTTTGGCTATATTTGGCTTCTGTATTTGCGCTTATTGCATCTTTAAAGTTTGCACTTTTATTCTATATTGCAAGCTTTTTACTACTACTATCTTTTTTAATGCTATCATTATCTATATATAATGCGTGGCAAAAGTATGACTACACAATAGAGTTTGGGAAAAAAATTAATTTATCTATCTAGAGCACCTATATAAGTGCTCTTCTCTTTTTATATTAATTAGTGTGGAAAATTTATGTCATAAAATGTATAAATTTCAGCAAAAATAAGTCAAAGTTACGATAAAATGGCACTAATTAAATTAAATCTTAGAGAGGACTATGTTGAAGTATATATTTAATAATTACGATAAACTACTAGAATCAGCACGCCATAGCCTCTTTGCACTTTTTAAAAAAGAGAACAAGAAAGAGCAAAAAAGTTTGCAATTAAAACCTTGTGATATTTTAGAAATAGAGATTAAAAAACAAGAGGCAAATCTTAAAGAGAAAGATAGTGTTGAGATAAAACATCAAATTAGAAGAAAGACACTCTCTTTAATGTTAAAACAAAAGGCTCTTACTTATGCAAATATGTATATAAAAAGAGCTCATGATCTGTTATCTGATAATACAGAAGATGCACTTTATAATGCACTAGAGTATTTAAATAGAACACCTAATAATTTAAGCAGAGTTAAACTAAAAGAGATTGCAATTTATAAAGCTATTATTTATGAGCTATTAGAAGACTTTGATGAGGCATCTAAAGAGCATAAAAATGCAATAAAATTAGAGGGTGATGAAGATGCGCTTAAAGAGTATAAAGAGTTTGTAGTTCGCTCTAGAGAGGTACTTAGCTGGCATAAGCAAAAAAGAAGCGACCTAAGATATAGCAGCCTAAATATACACAATATTACAAAGTTAGAAGATATGCCAAATGTTGCTAAGAGGCTAGATAATATTGCTAAATACTACGCAAGAAGCCCAAAAAGTAGAGAGCTTGGAAAAAGATACTTTACAGAGGTTATTAAGATGTATAAAAAATTACATGTAAGTAACCCAAAAGAGTACAGTTGCGACTACATTAAAGCACTAATTGATGGTGTAGAACTATTTATGATGTCGCCAACAATGCTAAAAAAAGCAAATGAACTACTCTTAAGAACAAGAGATTGCACAGAAATAAGAGTATATCTTCTAGAAAAAATAAAAGAGCTTAAGAGTAAAGATTTTATTAAAAAGACAAAAATATTCGATTAATTAGGCATCTAATTCTTAATTTTTTTAACTTTTGTGTATAATACTACTACTATAAATATAAGGCATATATATGAAAATAGCAGTAGCGGGTACAGGCTATGTAGGTTTAAGCAATAGCTTGCTTTTAGCGCAAAATAACGAAGTAGTTGCATTAGATATAATTGAGTCTAAAGTAGATATGATAAATAGAGGTATATCTCCAATAGAAGATAAGGAGATAGAGGAGTTTTTGCCAAAATTAATAGGTAAAAACTTTAGAGCTACACTAGATAAGCAAGATGCTTATAGTGGGGCAGAGTTTATTATTATTGCTACTCCTACAGATTATGATGTTGAGACTAACTATTTTAATACAAAAAGTATAGAAGCTGTTATAAAAGATGTTTTAGAGGTTAACGATAAAGCTACAATGGTTATTAAATCTACAATTCCAGTTGGTTATACAAAGAGCTTAAGAGAGAAGTTTAACACTAATAATATTATTTTCTCGCCAGAGTTTTTAAGAGAGGGTAAAGCGCTATTTGATAACTTATATCCTAGCCGAATTATAGTTGGCGAAAAGAGCCAAAGAGCTAAGACTTTTGCAAACTTATTAGCACAAGGTGCCATTAAAGAGGATGTTCCTATTTTGTTTACAGACTCTACTGAGGCAGAGGCTATAAAGCTATTTGCAAATACATATTTAGCTATGAGGGTAGCCTATTTTAACGAGCTAGATAGCTACTGCATGGGACACAATTTAAATACGCAAGAGATTATAAAAGGTGTTGGGCTAGACCCAAGAATTGGAGAGCACTACAATAATCCAAGCTTTGGATATGGTGGATACTGCTTACCAAAAGATACAAAGCAGCTACTAGCAAACTATAAAAATGTGCCAAGTAATATTATAGAGGCAATTGTAAATGCAAATAGTACAAGAAAAGATTTTATCTCTGATACTATAATTAAAGAGCTAGGTAGTAATCCTCAAAGTAAGATTGTAGGTATATATCGCCTTGTAATGAAGAGCGGCAGCGATAACTTTAGAAGTTCTGCAATTCAAGGAATAATGAAGAGAATTAAAGCAAAAGGTATAGAGGTAGTTGTTTATGAGCCAGTACTAGAAGATGAGCACTTTTTTGGCTCTAGAGTTATAAAAGATTTAAATGAATTTAAAGAGGTAAGTGCAGTTATTGTAGCTAATAGACTAGAAGATACTCTTTTAGATGTAGAGAGTAAAGTATTTACAAGAGATGTATTTAATAGCGATAGTTAATGAAGATATTAGTAACAGGAGCTGCTGGCTTTATAGGGTTTCATTTAGTTAATAGACTATTAGAGTGTGGCTACGAGGTAGTTGGCTTAGATAATATAAATAGCTACTATGATGTAGAGCTAAAGTTTGGGCGCTTAAGAGAGAGTGGTATTGTAGATAGCATAGAAGATGGCTACAATATAGAAGAGAACTTGCCAATAATTAGCACTAAAGATGCTAATTATAAATTTATAAAGTTAGATTTAGCTAATAAAGAGCATATAGATGCGCTATTTAAAAAAGAGAACTTTAATGCAGTTTGTAACCTTGCAGCGCAAGCTGGTGTTAGGTACTCTATAGAGAATCCAGATGTATATATACAGAGCAATATTGTTGGCTTTTTAAATATTTTAGAAGGTTGTAGAAACTATGAAGTAAAGAATTTATCTTATGCAAGTAGTTCTAGTGTATATGGGCTAAACGAGGCACAGCCATTTAAAACAACTCATAAAAGCGAGCACCAAATTAGTCTGTATGCAGCCTCTAAAAAGAGTAACGAATTAATGGCACACACCTATAGCCACTTATATAATATAAAGACTACAGGGCTTAGATTTTTTACTGTATATGGCCCTTGGGGTCGCCCAGATATGGCACCTATGCTATTTAGCGATGCAATTTTAAATAACCAAGAGATAAAGGTCTTTAACAACGGCAAGATGAGTAGAGACTTTACATATATAGACGATATTATAGAAGGTATTGTAAAGGTAATACAAAATCCAGCAAAAGCCAATGCAAATTGGGACGCAAAAGATCCAGAGATATCTAGCTCTAGCGCTCCATTTAAGATTTATAATATTGGAAGCAATAGGCCAACATCTTTAATGGATTTTATACAAACACTAGAGAAAGAATTGGGTATAATTGCAAAAAAGAACTTTTTACCTATTCAAAAGGGCGATGTAGTATCGACATATGCAGATGTTAGCGATCTAATAGAAGACTTTGGATACAAGCCTACAACTCCACTAGAGGTTGGGGTAAAAGAGTTTGTTAAGTGGTATAGAGAGTTTTATAGAATTTAAATTAACAGGAGAGGATATGGAGTATAAAGCAACAATTTTTAGAGAGTACGATATTCGTGGTATTTATAGCCAAGATTTACACGAGCAAAGCGTTAAGTTAATTGGGTACTTTTTGGGTAAAAAGATAGGTGGTGCAAAAAGGGTATCTATAGGCTACGATGCAAGAAGCCACTCGCCAATATTAAAAGATTGGTTAACATCTGGCTTAAATAGTAGCGGTTGCGAGGTTTATCATATGGGACTAGTTGCAACGCCAGTTAACTACTTTAGCAACTACCAGAGTTTAAGCAGTTTCGATAGTACCTTAAGTGATAGCGAAATAGACGCATCTATTATGATTACAGGCTCTCATAACCCTAGCGAGTACAATGGATTTAA
>CAZFCZ010000045.1:0-18401 GCA_964517485.1 uncultured Nitratifractor sp.
TTGCCGAGCTTAATAAAGGCAAAGTTTTTAGCCCCTTAGATATGGGGTAGGTAAGATTTGTTTAGATATTTTAGATACTTAGTCAAGCTGTTTACTTGATATATTGGTATATTTGTGTATTGGTTACTAGCTAAGCTAAAATAAATAGCTAAGTTTTTCTAATATGCTAATAACTCTTAGCCCTTCAACCTTCTGCCTTCGCCCTAATTGTCTACTTTCTTTTAAACTTTTTGTACATCATAAATAGCATTGGGCCGTATTTTATTAGTATGTTTATTATTTTTTTCATTTGTCTATCCTTAGTTGTTGTGGTGAGTTAAGTTCTTTTATTTGCCATGGTAGGCCTTGAGTGTTTAGCTCTTGCATAAATGGGTCTGGGTCGAATTGTTCTATATTGTAAACACCGTTTTTTTGCCATTTGTTTTGTAGCATTAGTTTTGCACCAATCATTGCAGGCACACCTGTTGTGTAGCTTACTGCTTGGCTAAGGACTTCTTGGTAGCACTTTTCGTGGTCGCTTACTTGGTAGATGTATATTGTTTTTTTCTTGCCATCTTTGTAGCCAGTTGCTACAATGCCTATATTTGTTTTACCTTTTGTTCTTGCACCTAGGCTTGCTGGGTCTGGTAGCAGGGTTTTTAAAAACTCTATTGGCACTATTTTTTGGCCATTGTGCTCTACTGGTTCGATGCCTAGCATTCCTACATTCTCTAGGCACTGCATATGTGTTAGGTAGCTTTGGCCAAATGTCATAAAGAATCTAATTCTTTTTAGCCCTTTAATGTGTTTTACTAGGCTCTCCATCTCTTCGTGGTATAGTAGGTAGCTATCTTTTGGGCCAATTTCTGGGTAGTCCCAAACTTGCTTTATTTGCATTGGATTAGTTTCTATCCATTTGCCGTTTTCCCAGTATCTGCCTTTTGCGCTTACTTCTCTTAGGTTTATCTCTGGGTTAAAGTTGGTAGCAAAAGGGTAGCCGTGGTCGCCACCGTTGCAGTCGAGTATATCTATTGTCTCTATTTCATCAAAGTAGTGTTTTTGAGCATACGCACAAAATAGGTTTGTAACGCCTGGGTCGAAACCGCTACCTAGAAGTGCCATAATATTTGCATCTTTAAAGGCTTTATCTCTTGCCCACTGCTCTTTGTATTCGAACTTTGCGATATCGGGGTGTTCATAGTTTGCTGTATCTAGGTAGTGAACTTTGCACTCTATGCAAGCGTCCATAATTGTTAAATCTTGGTACGGAAGAGCTACATTTATAACAATATCGGCACAAGTGTGTTTAATTAGCTCTACAAGCTCTTTAACAGAGTCGGCATCTACTTTTGCTGTGTTAATATTTATATTTAGTTTATCTTTTATATTTTTTGCAATATCGTCGCATTTGCTTTTGGTTCTGCTAGCTAGTGTTATGTTGCCAAATGTATCTATATTTTTAGCGCATTTAAATGCAACCACATTACCAACCCCGCCAGCGCCAATTATTAGGGTGTTATTAGACATTTTTCTCCTTTTTTTGTAACTTTTTAAATACTCCAAACTTATACTCTTTGCCTGTGAGTATGTAGTAAAACTCGTTATGGTTGTTTACAATTGTTAAGAAATCTTCCATAGACTCTTGGGTTGCGGCTACTAATATTCTATCGCTTACCTTTACTTCGTAGTTGTCGTCTGGTAGTATTGTAATTTCTTCTTTTCTGTTTTTTACAAGCAAGAACATTAACTTTGCTCTTTTGCTTCTGTCTTCTAAAGATCTTGCTAGTAGCCCTAGATTTATGCTGTTGCCTTCTTTTAGGTGTTTTGTTAGGGCATGGGCCTCTGGTTTTACTACTCTAATTTCGAAAATTTCTGGTTTGTAGTTTGTTTTGGCTTTTAGCTCGTTTGCTACTGTCTCTCCCCATTGGTTGTCTTGTTTGTATATCTCTTGTAAGAACTTGTATGCTAGAGGTATAGATACTAATCTGTGTACATGCTCTGAGATTACCTCTTCTAAAATATAGACTCTATCTATTTTTGCAGCGCTAAATATTGTAATATCATCTAGTGTGTTTTCGCGACCTATTGTGTAGATATCTGGATTAATTTTTTTAGCTGTTAGCAAAATTGTTAGGTTAATTAAGTCGTCTTTTGTTGCTGCTACAATTGCTTTTGCATCTTTTACACCCGCTTCTAAAAGAGTAGCATAGTCTTCGGCGTCTCCAAATATTGTACTTTGTTTTTTCTCTTTATGAGAGGCAGACTTTAAGTCTATAAAGTGGCAATCAACTTTTGCTTTTGTTAAAGACTCTCTTAGGGCTCTACCCATTCGCCCATATCCACATACAATGTACTTACCTGTTGGCAGGGCTTCGTACTCTTTTATGTATAGTTCGTGGTCGAATATCATCATCTCTAAAAGCCATAGATTTGGAGTTGTAAGTGCCAAGCCAAAGCGATTTGCAACTAAATGGAATGGGTCTATAATATTTTTAATACCCAAATTTTTAAGGTGCTGTGTTTGCTCTTTAGTTGTAGATTTAACAACAATATTTATATTGGTATTTAGTAGTTTAGCAAGTAGGGCTATTTTGGTGTTTTTAAAGTCGTTTTCAAATAGCGAAATTAGGGCTTTACAGTACTTCTTTTTAATTCCTGCAAGTTTTAGCATATCGGGCTTTGTAATGTCGCCTTTAATTGCATAAACTTCTGGAACAAAGTTCTCTAGCTCTAGCTCGTCTATACGCTCTTGCTCTTTGTCTATAACTACAATTCTTTTGCCATCGGCACTTAGTCTTTGGATTAAATCTTTTGTAGTGTGGTTGTAGCCTAAAATAATAACAAAAGGCTCTTTTAGAGAGTTTACTCTTTTTGCAAATCTAGATATTTTAAGCTCTGCTAGTAGTTTTTTGTCTTGAATTAGAGCTACAAGTGTACCTATAGCATAAAACCAGCCAATAACATTTATATATATAGATATTAAAACCCACATTCTTTGGGTATAAGTAAACTCGTAAGGAACCTCTCCAAAGCCTATTGTAGATGCCATAAAACTAACAAAATATATAGCATCAAAGAAGTTCATAGTGTATGGTTGGTTGTTAGAGTCGACTCCTGGAATTAGTACTAACCCTAAAATAGTTATAGAGAAAGTTACAATTATTACAAGTAGTGGTATCCGCATACGGCGGATAATTATCCATAAAATATTATTACTATGATCCATCTTAACGCTTAGATTTAAGAGTATCACCCATAAATAAAATTACAGAAACAATATTTGCCATTAGTGCACCACCAGATAGTGAAACGATAATTTGCGCGCTATCTGCAATACCGCCAGATGCAATATAAGCAGATACCCCCCAAACTATAGATGCAGATAATAGTTGAATATCTGCAACTAAGCTAGTTGCTAGAAGTACAGAACCTAACTGAGTTTTATCGCCAAGCTTTAATATTGTAGCTATTAAGTTAACAACAATTGTTGCAAAAAGCTCGTATGGACTGTGGTGAGAGAAGTTGTCGATATCTCCATAAAAGAAGCCAAAGTTTAGTGTCATTGCTAAAATAATAAAAAAGCCAGCAATTACTTTTTGAGTATTCATATCTTGTCCTATTGTCAAAATTTATTTAAATTATATCTCAAAAAATGAAAAAATAGTATATTTGATTGCAAAAACAACACTTTTTTATTTAAAAACATAAAGTTTATTTTTTGATTTATGTAAATATATGTTTAATATTAAGGTTAGTAAATGGGTATAAAGAGCATTTAGTAATCTATTTACTTATATATACTAGAGCAAGCATTGCCTAAATAAAAGCTTATGATGTTATAAGTATTCAGGATTTTTAGAGCTGCCCTTAAGTATAATAACAGCAACTATATTAAAGGGGTTAGTGTGATAAGTGTTGATGAAGAGTTAATAGAGCATATGTCTAGACCAAATAATTATGGAAGAATAGAAGATTATTGTAGTATGGGTATTGGTGAAAACCCAGAAAATGGAGAGAAGGTTCTTGTTTATTTAGATATAATAGAGCAAGATGGCGAGCCATTTATAAAGGATATAAAGTTTGAAGCTATTGCATGTATGACAACTGTAGTTGCAGGATCTATTATTACAAGCGAAGCAAAAGAGATAACATTTAGCACAGCAGAAGAGCTAATTTCTGTTACTCTTGGCATGTTAGAGAGTGTTCCACCAGAGCAAGCAGCGTGTTCAGAGATGGTAGCAGTTGCGCTTAAGGCTGCAATGGATGGTTATAGTTTAAATAAACAAAACAATAAAAAAGAGACACTTATTTACAAGATAGAGCAGAGTTGTTCGCCAGAACTACAATTTACAGGAGAGGAGACAAAATGAGAGAGTTATCTATAAAAACACATGAACTTTGGCTAGTTACACTTATGGCTGCTTTTATGAGCAAAGATGCAGAGGCAAAAAGAGTATTAACAGACTTTAGCGATATTATATTTAGACACTTTACATGGATAGAGAGAGCTTTAGTAGATGAGAATATAGAGTATGACTACAATAGAGATGAGATACCTATAAAGGTAGATAATACAAAAGTTATATACAATAATATTATAGAGAGAATTAACACTTTAGAGTTAATGTTAGTACATGCAAATAACGAAGATTTAAAATTTAGAATAGAGAAAGATTTAGAGTATATTAAGTTTGTAGTATCTTCTTTAGAGGGCGAAGAGGTTAGTGCATTTAATGCAAAAAGAGAGTATAAAAATTACAATCTATCTAAAGAGGCAACAGATGCTTTTACACTATTTTTATTTGAAGAGAGCTATAAAGAGTATGAGCTAATTATGATATACAACTATCTAAAAGCTCACAGCAATGATGACTACTTAAATAAGATTTTTCAGATATTAGTAGATGAGAGCTTTTTCCACTTAAAGAGTTTTGGGCAGATGATGGCTGTTATGGGAATTTTAGGAGTGCCAAGAGTTATACATAAGTCTTTGTATCAGGTAGAAGATGTTGTAACATTTTTAAAAGATGGAATAGACGAAGAGCTAGCAGCTAAAGAGCAGTGTTTAGAGCTCTCAGAAGCGGTAGGTAAAGATAGTGAAGAGTTATCTAAGTTTTTTGATTTTATTAACTATCAAGAGAACTACCATATTGCATTAATGAAAGATGCACTAAAATATTATGAAAGTAAAGGAAATTAATGGGTAATCATTTTACATCTGTAGTATCTAGAGCGTTTGGTAAGTTTGCTAATAAAGAGTTTTCTAGTGGTTTTCAAAATATTGTAAATAGCAGTTATGTTAAGTTAATGGGCTTAGATATGAGCAACTTCGAAGAGGCAAGTAGCTACAAGAACTTAAAAGATCTATTTATAAGAAAATTAAATAAAGAGCCTAATATAGATGCTAGTATAACTTCTGTTATATCGCCTTGTGACTCTAAGGTTATTGCATATGGTAAAATAGAGCAAAGTACAGCCTACCAAATAAAGGGTATGAGCTATGATACAAATACTCTTATTGGCGCGCAAGAGAGCTCTAGATTTTTAGATGGTGGAGAGTATGTTAACTTTTATCTATCACCAAAAGATTACCACAGATACCATATGCCGTTTGATGTAAAGGTATTAAGTTTAACCTATATTCCTGGTAAGTTGTATCCTGTTAATATGCCACTTCTTAAGGGTAAGAAAAACCTATATTTAGAGAACGAAAGAGTAGTTTTAGAAGTAGTAGATAGGTTTAACAATAAGCATTTTATTGTTTTAGTAGGTGCGCTAAATGTTGGAAAGATGGTTGTAACTTTTGAGCAAGAGGTTAAGACAAATGCTAAAGAGAGCAAAAGATTTACAATAGAGTACAGCGAACCAAAAGAGCTAAAAAAAGGTGAGTTATTTGGCTGGTTTGAGATGGGCTCTACAATTGTAATGCTTAGCCAAAAAGATGCTATAGAGTGGAGTGTAGATATTAATCAGAAGGTGTCGTTTGCACAAGTGTTAGGGGAGCTAAAAGGTGAATATTAAAGAGATAGATGAGTTTTCTAGATATAGAACAAAAGCTAGAGCATACTTTTGTTATATGTTAAGTCGCTCTCTACCAAATAGAGTACCAGGTATTAGTGTAAAAGATTTAAAGGTATCTTTAAGAAGTATTAATAAAACAGTTAAAAATGTTGATGCAATGTATATTTTAGATGCCGATGGAAGACAACTTATTAATACAATAAGTATGGACTCGAGATATTCTAGAAAAGGCTTAGGCGAAAATCGTTCTAAAAGAGCTTATTACTATAAAGTTATTAGAGATAAAAGGTGTGTATTAACGGATCCTTATCCTTCTATAAAGAGTAATAATCTGATTGTAACAGTAGCTTATCCTGTATTTAATGATAAAGATGAGCTTTTATATATTGTATGTATAGATATCTCTTTAAGTAATCTATTGGGTATGATTAATATTGCTTCTATAGACTCAGTAAGCGGAAAAGTTATGAAGTATATATATGCTGTATTTACACTAGCGCTTTTTTTTGTTGCACTATTGCTATTTATAAAAGGTGTTTATAGCTTTTTTGAGTTAGGTATAGACTTTTATGAGATAGATATAAAGAATGTATTTGAATCTACTATTTTGTTAACACTCTCACTTGCAATTTTTGATTTAGTTAAAGCTATGTTCGAAGAGGAGGTCTTGGGCGAACATCATAAAAGTGCTGGTGATGATATACATAAAACTATGGTTCGCTTTTTAGGATCTATTATAATTGCACTAGCTATAGAAGCACTAATGCTTGTATTTAAGTTTGCATTAACAGACTCTAGTAAGTTACTTTATGCAGTATATTTAATTTTAGCAATTACTGCTTTATTGATAGGTTTGTCTATATATATTAAGTCTTTAGATAAAAAAAAGAAGTAATAAGTGTTAGCTATATTTGATATGGACGGCACTTTAACAAATAGTGCTACTTTGCTTGCAAATAGTATTAATTATGTTAGAGCTAAGTTAAATTTAGAGCCACTAGAACAAAGTATAGTTATAGAGCAAATTAATAATCCCAATTGCGATATGGCTAAGTTTTTTTACAACTTAAATACTATAGAGCCAATACACGAAGAGTGGTTTAAAGAGTACTATAGCGCTAATCATAATGTAGAGTTAGAGCTATATAGTGGTGTAGTAGATATGCTTAAAGATTTAAAAAACTCTGGCATATACTTAGCGGTTGCAACAAATGCTTATAGAGACTCTACACTAGAGGCACTTACACATTTAGAGATATTAGATATTTTTGATGATATTATCTGCTTTGATGATGTGCAAGAGCCAAAGCCATCGCCAGATATGCTATATGTATTGCAAAAAAGTTTTGGCTTAAGTAGTAAAGAGATTGTATTTGTTGGCGATAGCCAAAGAGATGAGCTAGCAGCAAAAGAGGCTAGGATAGAGTTTATAAAAGTAGCATTTGGTAGTAATTTGGTAGGTGTAATTAATAATCCACAAGATGTTACGAGGAAAATGGAAGAGTATTTTTGTATAATAAATTAATTATTTTAAAGGATTGAGATGTTTGAAAATAGTATAAAAGCATTTAAAGAGGCTTCAGAGGTAATTCCTGGTGGTGTAGATTCGCCTGTTCGTGCATTTGGTAGTGTAGGTGGTGTGCCACCATTTATTAAAAGAGGCGAGGGTGCATATATTTACGATATTGATGATAATAAGTATATAGACTATGTTCAAAGTTGGGGGCCGCTAATTTTTGGACACTGTGATAAAGATATTGAAAATGCGGTAATAGAGACTGCAAAGAGTGGTTTAAGTTTTGGTGCGCCAACTAATTTAGAGACAAAATTAGCAAAAGAGATAGTAAATCTATTTGATAGCATAGATAAAGTGCGTTTTGTTAACTCTGGTACAGAAGCTGTAATGAGTGCTCTAAGACTTGCAAGAGGCTACACTGGTAAAAACGATATTGTAAAGTTTGCAGGTTGTTACCATGGACATAGCGACTCATTATTAGTGCAAGCTGGTAGTGGTGCGGTAACTTTTGGCAGCCCAAGTAGCCCTGGGGTTCCTGCTGATTTAACTAAGCATACTTTGCTTGCAACTTATAACGACCTAGATAGCGTTAAAAAGTGTTTTGAAGATAGTAGTGATATCGCTTGTATTATTATAGAGCCAATTGCGGGAAATATGGGCTTAGTTCCAGCAGACGAAGAGTTTTTAAAAGGTCTTAGAGAGCTATGCGATAAAAATGGTGCACTACTAATTTTCGATGAGGTAATGAGTGGATTTAGAGCCTCTTTAACAGGTGCGCAAGGTGTTACATCGGTTGTACCAGATATGGTAACTCTTGGTAAAGTAATTGGTGGTGGTATGCCAGTTGGTGCATTTGGTGGTAAGGCTAAAATTATGGCTCAGCTATCTCCTGATGGTCCAGTGTATCAGGCTGGTACACTAAGTGGTAACCCAGTTGCAATGGCGGCTGGACTTGCTAGTTTAAATAAGCTTAAGCAAAACCCTGCAATTTATGTAGAGCTAGGAAGCAAGGCTAAAAGATTAATGCAAGGCTTTCAAGCAGCAGCAGATGCCGAAGAGATACCACTAACTACAGAAGTTAGAGGCTCTATGTTTGGTTTCTTTTTTAATGCCAATGCAGTTAAGAACTTTGCAGATGCACAAAGTAGTGACACAGATACTTTTGCTAAGTTCCATGCTGGTATGTTAAGAAAGGGTATCTACTTAGCTTGCTCTGCGTACGAGACTGGCTTTATAAGTACTAAGACTACAGACGAAATGATAGAAGAGACAATAATAGCAGCTTACGAAGTAATGAGAGAGATAAGAGACTAATATGGCAAAAGAGCAACCAAAATATAGAAAAGTTGTAGAAGCAGCAGATGGCCTAAGCCTTGGTATATCTATTGTTGTTGCTGTACTTTTGGGTGTTGGGCTTGGTATTGGCATGCAAAAGTTATTTGGTTATAGATGGCTATTTTGGCTAGGTGTGTTTTGGGGTATTGGTGCTGCAATATTAAATATTTACAAAGCATATAGCAGACAGAAAAAAGAGCTAGACGAGTTAGCTAACGACCCTAAGTATGCAAGAAGAAAATACGACTCAAGCGACGAGGATGATTTTTAGTGATAATTGTTAGATTAATAATGTTGCTAATGTCGGTACTTTTGATTTTTGCACCACTAATTTATTTGTATGCAACAAAAGCGTCGTTTGTATCTTTTTTGGTTGCATATGTAACATCTTCTTTAATATTGATGGCATCTTTTAAGAGCTATAAGAGTATGGTAGATAAGCGTCTATTAGTAGATGCAAATGTTGCAGAGTTTGATGATAGAGATACAATATCTAAATTAGAAGATCCATATAACTTATATAGCGAAGACGAAGAGTACGACGAATCGTTAAGTTTAAAAGAGGCTATTAAAGAGGAGAAAAAACTACTTAAAAAGAACAGAAGAGACTTTAAGAGTTTTGTAAAAGATAGTTCTAGAGCTTTTAGTTTTTTAAGATTGGGTGCTTATGCTATATTTGTTTTTGGTTTTTTTTATCTGCTAAAGGGCAATTTACTATCTTTTCCATTCTATTTAGCAACAATTATTATACCAAATGTAATAGTTGTGGTATATTTACAGATAATAAAAGGTAAGGCAAGCTAATGAAGCCAGGATATAAGATTATTATCGTAGCAGCTATAGTATTTGGAGTTTACAGCTACTTTACACAAGAGTCTGTATATAAAGATAGATGCAACAAGGTAATTAGTAAGTTAATTACAGATTTAAGAAGAGAAGACTACTTTGCAGTGCAAAACAGTTTAGATTTTACTGCTAAACAAAATATAAGTATAGACGAAATTAAAGAGTTTTCTAAAGACTTAAATTTTACACGAGATACTAAATTTGTAATTCAAAATATAGAGCAAAAGGGTGGTTTAATAAATGTAGAGGCTACAATTTTGGCAAAAAATAGAGAGCTACCTTTAAATTTAAGTTGTAAAGATAATAATGGAACACTCTTAATTTTAAATCAGAAAGTAGGGGCAAAAAGTTTAAAACCAAAAAAGCTTAGCTTTCCTATTGCTTCTAAATAGTTTTTAAAAACTCTTTAACTTTTAACATATCTGCAAAGGCCTCTTTTTTTGCAGAAGGGTTTCTTAACAGATAGCTAGGGTGAAATGTTGGTAGCACCTTATACTCTTGCATATCAAATATGTGTCCTCTTGTTTGTGTAATTGGTGTATTGTCGTTAGTTAAGTAGCTATATGCCATATCTCCTAAAGTAACAATTAGCTTTGGTTTTACTATCTGTATTTGCTTTTGTAAATATGGTTTACAAGTTAGTATTTCGTTTGCTGTTGGGGCTTTGCCTTTAAGAGGTTGACACTTTAGTATGTTAGTAATGTAAACTTCGTCTCTTTTAATATCAAGCACATTTTCGATCATTTTTGTTAATAATTCGCCAGTTCTACCCATAAATGGACGAGCACTATTATCTTCGCTTGCACCTGGCGCTTCGCCTATAAACATTATATTTGCATCTAAGTTACCCTCTCCAAAAACTGTATTTTTACGACCTTTACTTAGCTCGCAAAGGTAGCAGTTTTTAATTAGTTCATTTAGCTCGTTAAGTCTATTTGGCAAAGCTATTTCTGGCTCTTTAAAGCTAGCTATTGGCTCAATATAATCTACACCTAAAGCTTTTAGCATAAGTGTTTTTTTAAGATTTAATGATGTGTAGAGTTTTTTCATCTTTTTACCCTTTTTATTATTGCATATAAAAGTGGAATAAAAATCAAGTTTAATACTGTTGCCCAAGCAACTCCAAAACCTAAAGATACAGCCATTGGCTGAATAATTAGGGCTTGACCACTTGCAAAAAACATTAGTGTAGATAGCCCTAAAACAGTAGTTATAGATGTTAACATAATTGGTCTAAGCCTTGTAGATGCCTTTTTGGCTAGCTCTTTATAGTCTTTTGAGTCTTTTATAAATTCTATCATAATAATTGCATCATTTACTACAACTCCTGCTAAACCTACAATACCCATAACTCCTGGCATACTTAAGTTGAGTCCAAGTAGTTTTGTACCAGCTAGTGCACCTAGTATAGAAAGTGGTATTACACTAATTGTAAGTAGTGGTAAAATTAAAGAGTTAAACATTAATACAAGAGATATAAATATTAAAAATACAGCTATAATGGCAGCTTGCATCATTTCGGCTTGAACTTGTTTGTTCTCTTTCTCTTCGCCTTTTATTATAAACTCGTAGCCATCTTTTTTTAGTTTATCTATTGTTGGTTGTAGCTTTTGCATAACTTCAGATGCAGTTATTTTACCTTTTGTTGTTTGTGCTGTTACACTCCAGATTCTTTTGCTACTATCTTTATAAAGAACTAGAGGGCTCTTTATGTAGATAAAGTCTGCAATCTCTTTTAGTGGCACTTTAACTCTGCCATCTGGTGCTGTTATAAGTAGCTTACTTATGTTGTAGTTGTCGTCTTTTGTGCTATCTTTAAGCTTTACTCTAATAATACCTATAGAGCCTAGCATTTTGCCATATTCAGCTTCTAAAAATAGTCCTCTTAGAGAGTTAATTAAAGAGCTTTCGCTAAATCCTAGTTGTTGCCCATAGTTGTTTAATTTTAATTTTAACTCAGTTGGGCCAAGCTTTTTATTAGATGTAACTGCGTTTACTCCATCTATATTTTTTAGCTCTTTTTGTATGGTTTTAATAGCTAAATCTACATCTTGATTATTTTTTTGTACAATTGCTACTTCTATGTCGTTGCCAACTATTCCTGTTTGAGGAACATAGATTGTTAAATCTTGATACTTTAATTTACCATTTGCATCTTTTTGGTTTTTAATATCTTTTAGGGTCTCTTTTATATTATTTAAAATTTTAAATGCACTTGTTTCTCTTACCATGTTCGTATCGTCGTACTCTAGCGATAGATATGGGTTTATATATTTATCAAAAAAGTTTTCTGGCTCTCTCTCTTTTAGGTTAACAAATATATGAAACAGATGCTCGCCACTCTCGAAAGTGTTATCTGGATTAAACTTAATACCAACAATAGATGTAATAGAGCCAACATCGCTATTTTTAATTTTAGTTAGCAGCTCTTGCTCTAGTGGTTGTATTGCTACTTTTGTATCTTTTAATTTTGTGTTTACATCTACTTTACCACTTATGTATATCTGCTCTGCATCAAACTTTGGAAAAAGCTCGAATTTGCTTACTTTGAGTATAGTTACTGTAGAGAAAGCAATAAAAACAACTAACGAGATAGCAGCTACTGTTTTAACATTTAAAAGTTTTTCTAAAAATGCAGAGTACTTCTCTTGTATATTTTTCCAAAAGTTACTCTCTTTTTCCTCTTTTGTCTCCCCTATACTAAATAGCTCTTTTGCGTGTAGTGGCAAAAAGTAAAATGCCTCAAATAGAGAGCTAAGTAGTAGCACACTTATCATTACTGGTAAGATGCTTATAAACATACCCATTTTACCACTCATAATAAGTAGTGGTAAGAATGCAAATATTGTTGTAGCAGTTGCTGTTAGTACCGCAGGAAACATTTCGCTAGCGCCATCTATTGCTGCGTTTCGTGGGCTTTTACCCATCTCTAGATGCCTGTATATATTTTCGGCTACAACAATTGCTTCGTCAACTAGCATACCAAGTGCGAGTAGGGCACCAAGCATAGAGAGCATATTCATACTATAACCAAGTTCATTTGCTGCAATTAAGCCAATAAAAAAGCTAGTAGGAATACCAAGAGCTACAACTAACGAGATTTTCCAGTTTACACTTAAGAATATAGAGATAAATACAAGTATTAGTCCAAATAAAATATTAGATGTAACTAAGTTAATACGATTTTTAATCCACACAGATGTATCTGTATAGACTTCGAAATCTATATTTGTGTAATCTTTTTTAAACTCTTTTAGAAGTTTTTTAACCCTATTGCTAAGTTCAATTGCATTTCCCTCTTTGGTTTTTGTAACATTTAAAGAGATATTCTCTTTTCCGTTATAGTTAGATATTTCGTTAGGGGTGCTTAGAGCATATTCTACAGTTGCAATGTCTTTTAGTTTTATATGTTTGCCAGATACTGAGATAATAGTATTTTCTAATTTGTGTGCATTTTTTTGCCCATTTATAGAAGATATATATATCTTTTCTCCCCTGTTTTTTACCGTACCAGCTGGGTATATAGAGCTTAGAGTTGAAATTGCGCTATATACCGAAACTCTATTTAATCCAAGTGCTTCTATTTTTTGGTTATTTAACTCTATTTTAATTTCGTAATCTGCGTCGCCTCTAATATCTATGTTGCCTAGTGCTTTAATTGAGCTAAGTTTGCTTTTTAGCTTGTTTGCAGCTTTTAGTAGTTCATCTTTAGATGCATCGCCAGAGATTGCAATTAAAAGTAGCGGAAATTGATATATTAAGCTCTTTGCTATTGGCTCGTTCATATCTGCTGGCAGGTCTCGTTTTGCGTTAGAGATAACATCTTTTACATCGTTTAAAACAAGTTGTAAATTTGCATTCTCTTTAACATCTAGTGTAATACCAAACTGCCCGTTTCTAATAACTGTAGTGATATCTGAGATGTTATCTACACTCTTTAAGTCGTCTTCTATTGGGCGCACAGCCATCTTATCTAGTATATCTGCACTTGTGCCTGCGTATCCACCAGAGATTGATATCTTATCTAAATCAGATGGTGGTAGTAGCTCTTTTGGTATGCTTTTGTATGCAAAAACTGCTAAAATTAGCATTAAAATAAATAGTATATGGTTTAGTATTGCTTTATCAACTGCAAAGGCTACAATCTTTTTTATCAAATTAACTCCTCGTCTACACTATCTATGTTTAGGTTTTCAAATAGCTCTTTAGTATCTTTTGGTTTACTCTTTTTTGGTGGTTCTTTATGCTCTATTGTCTCTTGTGGTTGCTCTACAGGTTGTTGTATAATTGGTTTTGGTGGTTTTGGTTTGTACTCAAATAGTGGGTCTATAATTGTGTTTTTATATTTTAGTTTTTCTATATTAAGTTTTAGTATGTTTCGCTCTTCTTTAAGTGCATTTATGTGTATAGATAGCTTTTGTATATCTCTACTTGTGTAGTATATCTCGTTTGCAACATACACTTTTATTAGCATTAAAGATGTAACAGCAATTAGCAAAAAGATATTACTTTTTTTCATATTTATCCTTTAAACCTAAAGAGCCTTAGCTTTGCGCTTCTGCTTCTTGGGTTTTGTTTAATCTCTTCTTTTGTTGCGATAATGGGTTTTTTGTTTAGCTCTACACCTAAGTTGTTATTGTTGCCACAACTACAACGCATTACTCCTGATGGACAAGTGCATTTTTTAGACCATTTTCTAAATCTTTTCTTTACTAATCTATCTTCTAAAGAGTGAAAAGTAATTAAGCCTATAATAGCATTTTTAGGTGTTTTTTCTTCTAAAATATCTAAAAGTTTATTAATCTCTTCTAGCTCGTCATTAACCTCTATTCTAATAGCCTGAAAATACAAAGTAGCAGGATGAATTTTACCGCTTTTTCTAACAATGTTTGTAATAATATCAGATAGTTCTACATTGCTTTGTATAGTTTTGTTAGCCCTATAATCGACAATTGCTTTTGCAACTCTTTTGTGCTCTTTAGTTTCTCCATACTCTTTAAAAATTCTCTCTAGCTCATTTTGTGGGTATGTATTTACTAGCTCTTTGGCACTAAAAGAAGAGTTTTGATCCATTCTCATATCTAGAATTTGGCTATCGAATCTAAAGCCTCTATCTTGCTTGTCAAGTTGTAAAGAAGAAACTCCAAAGTCTGCTAGTAGGGCACTTAAAGATGTAAAGTCGATGTCATTAAGCCTTTGTGAAAAGCTACCCTTTAGTAGGGTTACCCTATCTTTAAATGGCTCTAGTTTATTTTTACTAAAGTTTAGTGCTTCGTCGTCTCTGTCGATTCCAATTAAGTTTAAAGTATTATATTTTTTTAATATTTCATAAGAGTGCCCAGCGTAGCCTAATGTGCAATCTACAAAGTTACCATTAGCTCTTGCACTGCTAAAGCCATTTATGACTTCATTTAATAGCACTGGAATATGTGGTGCATTATCCATATTTTTAATCTTTTCTTCTTTTTATTGTTATGATACCACATTTGAGTTAATTATAATTTAATTTTTGATTGACAAGTTGACAAAAAGTTGTAAATTAATATTTTAAATAAGAGTATAAATAGCTAAAATATGGTATCATACTAAAAAATAGAAACTTTTTTAATTGACAGTAAATTGTCAGAATACTCTCTACTAAAGGTGGTTAAGATGGAAGTTAAAGAGATACAAACAAGGTTAGAAATTACTAAACTAGCTACAACTATTGGTGACCATGAAAGCATTATGCTTCAAAACAAGGCACTAAAAGAGGTAAATAGCAGCAAACTTAACGAAATTATTGCCCTGTTAGAGGGTAAAAACTATAGGCAAGCACTATATTTAATTAAAAACTATCTATCAGATATGGGTACTATTAGTGAGTACGAAATATATGGAAGCGAAGAAGAGGGCGAGAGAGTTTTAGATATTGAAGATATGTTAAGAATGAGTCCTTTAGCTAAAGATACAATAAAAGATTATAAAAGAAGTATCTATACAGATGACGATTTAGAGACTTTTGCAAAAAATATAGAAAAACCAATTAGCCAAGAGTATGAGCCAAGTGTTTCAATTAAAGATAGTACAAATAATTTTATGCAAAGTATTGAAGAAGAGGCTAAAGAGAATATAAAGGCAAAAGCAGAGACAACACTAGAGACGAACTTAGATGAAGATACTAATGAGAAGTTATCTAACGCAATTAATAGTGCAAATGTAGATACTCCTTTAGACGAGATAAGTGCAGAGGTACTAGGCGAGAGTAAAAGCAACAGCACTAAAAAAGTCTCTAAATATAAGACACTAAGAGAGAAGTTTGCAAGAAAAGAGTCTAAAGAGAGTTCTAAAGAGCTAAAAACTTCTAATGTTGCTAAAACGATTTTAAGTAAAGTTAAAAAAGAAAAAGTAAAAAATACTAAAGAAGAGATAAAAGAGCCAGTAGTTACAAGTAGTGATAATTTAGAGACTACACAAGAGAAAAGTAAGAAGCCTGAAGTAGTAGAGAGTAAGCTACCTAATGAAGAAGAGACTTTAGTAAGCGAGCCAAATGCTAAGAGTTTAGAGACAAATAAAGATATTGATTCTAAAGAGAGTGTAGATAAAAATAAGGATATTAAAGAGTCTATAACTAAAGAAACTAAAGTCAAAAAAACTGAAATAAAAGAAGCAGAAATAAAAGAAACAACTTCAAAAGAGAAAGAAGATAAACCAAAAGAGTCTAAGTTAGCTAAGATAAAAAAGATAGAAAACGAGAAAAAAGATAACGAAATTATCTACTCTCCTATACCGCATATAGAGCAAAAATTTAGACAAGCATTTATACTATACCCCCCTATTAAAGAGAGTGATATGTGGGTAGAAGATGTAGTTAGATTTTTAAAAATGACAGCTAAAAACAGCTTTACACAAAGAGATGTAAAGGTACTATTAGATGAGTATAGATTTTACCTAGATAAGAAAGATATTGCAAAAGCATCGCAAATTCTTTTGTTAGCTGCATCTACAGACTCTAAGTATGCACAATTTATTTTGGCAAGAGAGCTTTTTAGTGGTAACATATTAGTTAGAGATTTAAAAAAATCGTTTGAACTTATGAAGAGCTTAGCTAACGAGTTCTATCCAGATGCAGTATGCGATTTAGCACAGTTTTACGAATATGGAATTGGTGTGCCTAAAGATAAAGCAATTGCAATTAAGTTGTATGAAAAGGCATTTCAGTTAGGTGTAGAGAGAGCTACTAAACATATTAGTAGACTAAAAGAGTCTAATAGCTTCTTTTCTACAATATTTAAATTAAAGTAGCTTCTGCTACTTTAAAGACTTAATAGCTTCATAAGCTACATTTAACATCTTATTTATCTCTTCTTTTGTAATAATATATGGTGGCATAAAGTATATAGTATTTCCTAGTGGTCTTAGCAACACACCATGTTGTAAACCAAACTTGTAAACTTGTAAACCAATTCTATCTTCGCTTTTGTAGCCTTTTATGTCAAAAGCTGCAACCATGCCTGTTTGTCTAATGTTCTCAACATTATCTAGTGATTTAAATTTCTCTAAAGAGTCTAAAATGTATTTAGATGTTTCTTTGTTCTTTTCTATAACATTATCGTTTTCAAATATCTCTAAAGTTGCAAGTGCAGCAGCGCATGCAAGTGCATTACCAGTATAGCTATGCGAGTGCAAGAATGCTTTATGGTCGTTATAGTCACAATAGAATTTACTATATATCTCATCTGTAACCATAGCTACAGAAAGAGGTAGGTAGCCACCGGTTAAGCCTTTTGAGAGTGTCATAAAATCTGGTGATACATCTGCTTGTTCACAAGCAAACATTGTACCAGTTCTGCCAAAGCCAGTCATAATTTCGTCTGCAATTAGGTGTATGTTATATTTTTTAGTTAAAGCACGAGCACCGCTAATGTAGGCTGGATGGTACATATGCATAGCTCCTGCACCTTGTATTAAAGGCTCTATTATAAGTGCAGCTATTTTTTTATGATTTTCTTTTAGTATCTCTTCTAACTTTTCTAATGCACTATTTGCTGCCTTTATAGTAGTATCTTTTGGTACTGGTGTTTGCATATTCTTAATAAGCAAAGGTTTATAGGTATCTTTATATAGTGTTACATCACCTACACTTAGCGCTCCAAGTGTCTCACCATGGTAACTGTTTGATAAAGATAAGAAAGTATCTTTTTCTTGACCAATATTTTTAAAGTAGTGGTAGCTCATTTTAAGTGCAACTTCGATTGCACTAGAGCCATTATCTGCAAAAAAGACTTTGTTTAAACCTATAGGCGTAATATCTACTAATTTCTTAGCTAAATCAATAGCACTTTTGTGTGTAAAACCTGCAAGAATAACATGTTCTAGAGTATTTAATTGCTCTTTAATAGCACTATTTATATACTCGTTACTATGACCAAAAATATTTACCCACCAACTACTTATTGCATCTATATACATATTATTATCAAAATCGTATAAATAGACACCTTTTCCATTTTTTATGGGTATAAGAGGTAGAGACTCGTGGTCTTTCATCTGTGTACATGGGTGCCAAATGTACTTTAAGTCAATATTCATTAGTGTTTTATTAGTCATTGTATCCCTTTTATTAATTTAAAATTATACTAATTAATTGCTCAAAAGTAAATAGTGTGTAAAAAAGTAATTAGCTTGTAAAATAATTGACAATTTAATTTACAATATAAAATAT
>CAZFCZ010000046.1:0-10103 GCA_964517485.1 uncultured Nitratifractor sp.
GAGAGCCACCCATTACTGCTCTTTTTCTAGCCTCTTCTTTTCTTCTAAGCTCTTGTCTTTGCTGCTCTTCGTAAATTACCTTGTCTGAAAAATCTAGTAATACTACCTCTTCCTCTTCGTAAAGTTCGTTACTTCCGCCTAGACTTCTATCTACAGATAGGTCTATCTTTTTACCTGTGTCTTTTGCACTTACTGGAGTCTTCTTTTTCTTCTTTTTAGGTGCACTACTTTCCATATTTAATGCAGGAGTACTCTTTCTCTCTTCTACAATTGGTTTTGGATTTTTCTTTTTAACAATAGTGATACCTCTTCTTTTTACAGGTGCTTTTTTAGCTACTTCACTACTCTCTTCTTCAGGCTTTTGCTCAACTTTTGGTTGCTCTTTTGGAGTTGCAGTAATGCCTTTTCTCTTTTTAGGTGCCTTCTTTGGCTTGGCTGGCTCCTCTTTCTTAGTCTCTTGGCTTGGCTCTTGTGCTTTAGGCTCTTCTTTTGTTGCTGTTTCTTTAGTATCTGGCTCTTGTACTTTACTCTTAGGCTCTTTATCTTCGCTTTTAGCTTTTGGCTCTTCTTTAGCTTTAGGAGCTTTTTTAATAGTTACTTTTTTAGCCTCTTTTTTCTTACCAAAACCATCTGGAATCTTACCAGATATCATATACTCCATTAATACAGAAGCCTCTTCTTCGCTTATTGTACTATTTTTTGCTCTTACTTTAAAACCTAACTCTTTTGCTTTCTCTAGAGTATCTTTATCGTTTGCTCCAGCTTCTAGTGCTACTTCTTCTATTTTAATTTTTGACATTCTTAACTAACTCCTTAATTAACGCTTCTACACTTTTTATATCTATCTTTTCTCTTCCAGCAACAATCTTTGCTACATGTTGCCCCTCTATACACTTAGTGCAAAGGTAAAAACTTCTACCCTTACCACTATACCTAATAAGATTACCTTGATCTTTTTGTAGTCTAATAAGCTCTTGTTGTCTCTCCCTTTGTCGACATGCTATGCACATTCTAATAGGCTTAGATTTCATTATTGTAATTATAGCACAAATTCCTAACTCTTACTTGTAACGCCATAGTTATCTAGGTCACAAACTAAAACTCTAAATTCACTAAATGTATCTTGTAAAACTTTTGCAATTTTTTTTGCATCGTCTTCGTAACATAAAGTAAAAAATGTAGAGCCACTCCCCGATAGTGTACTCATTAGTGCACCATTTTCTAATGCTAAAGACTGCACACGAAATAACTCTGGCATCATAGACATTCTTCTATCTTGATGCAGCTTATCTCTAGATGCAATCTTAAGCTGATCCCAAGATTCTGTCATAAAAAGCCCTGTCATATACGCAGCGTGAGATAAAGAAAATATTGCCTCTTCTTTATGGTAGCTATCTGGCAAGACACTTCTAGATTTATTTGTAGATATAGTCCTATTTGGTATAACAAGTACCGCTTTAAGGTAGTTTGGCATTCTATGCTTTTTACTATATACTCTATCTTCATATAAACAAGCAACATTAAACCCACCCATAACAGCTGGCGTAATATTATCTGGATGCGGCTCGTACTTTAGCGCAAAATTTAATATTTTTCTTTTATTGTACTTTACTCCAGCAGCTAAATGTGCAGCAGTTAAAGCAGCCACAATTACAGCCGAAGAGGAACCTAAACCTCTAGATATAGGAATTCTATTCATAAATTCAAATCTAAAAGTGTTATACTTTCCGCCACTTAATCTTTTATAGTGCTCGTTAAAGATATTAAGAAACATTGTGTTTTTCTTAATTCTTGGGTTACTAGCACCCTCGCCCTTTGTAGATACACTAAGAAACCTAGATGGTTTAATTCTTATCTCGTTTCTTAAGTTAATAGATAACCCTAGCGTATCAAATCCAGGACCTAAATTTGCACTTGTTGCAGGTACTGATACTAACATAATTCACCTCTATTACCTAAACAGCTGCTATATTATAATTTGGCTCAACTATATCTAGAACTTTAACTTCATTTAGAGTTTTTGGCATAAAAAAGCTGCTGTTTATACTTTCTTCAAATCTTTTTGTTATTATAGTCTCTTTTTCTTTGATAAAATAGATTTTTCCTAAAGCTTTTATAGGTTTCGAGTTATTTAAATCAAAAGCACTTACTGCTTTAAAATCTATATCTTTTATAATCGCTAAACTCTTTAGCGCAACATAGACAATTTTAGTAGCCATATGAGAGCCAGGCCCACTTGTATAAATAAAGCAATCTACACTATACTTTTTTAAAATAGAATCTATAACCGAAATAAAAATATCAGATGTTAATCCACTATACTCTTTTGTATCTACTAAAATGTTATCTTCATAAAAACCTATCTGCATAGGTTTAGAGAGTGTATTAATAACTACTACTATATCTTAACCTTTATGCAAAAACTTTTACAAGCTCTTTTGAACTTTCGTAATCTTCAAACTTAATTAACTCGTAAGAGCTAGCATCTTCAAATAGTTTTCTAGTTAATTTATTATTTAACTCATGGCTAGCAGCAGATGCCACATACTCGCCTACTACTTGGTGCCCTAAAAGCATTAAATCACCCATAGCATCTAATATTTTATGACGCACAAACTCGTTTTCGTATCTTAAGCCTTCGGGGTTTAATACCGATACTTCATCTAAACCGATAGCATTTTCTAAGCTAGCACCTAGTGCTAAATTTATACTCTGAAGGTACTGTATATCTTTAGCAAAGCCAAATGTTCTTGCTCTTGCAATATCTTCTATGTAGCTTTTTTTACTAAAGTTATACACAAAACTCTGCTCTCCAATTACCGGGTGATCAAACTTAATCTTAAAGTTAAAAATAGGCTTTTTAGCAGGCTTTAGCATTGCTACCTTACCATCTTGCTCAACTTTAACCTCTTTTTTAAGAACAATTACAGACTTTAATCTATCTTGTTTTTTAATACCTGCTTCATCTAGTAGCATACAAAATGAAATAGAGCTACCATCCATTACAGGCATCTCGCTACCATAAACAGTTACTTTAAGGTTATCTATAGCATAAGCATAAAGTGCAGATAAAAAGTGCTCGATTGTAGAAATCGAATTTGGTCTAGTACCAATTACAGTTGCCAATTTAGTTTCGCTAATATTCTCTGGCTTTAAGCTAAGCTCTAAGCCACTTTTAGCATGAACAAAAATTATTCCACTATCTGCTTTTAGAGGTTCTAAAACAACTCTTACAGGCTCTGCACTATGCAGTCCTATACCAGTTACCTCTACACTTTTTTTGATTGTTTGCTGATACATTTTATCTTAAATCCTCCAAACTATTACCTAATTATACCCTAAACTTTTGTCAGCTTTCCTAAAAATTGCATTTATATGGTCATTAATCCATTTAGGTTTCATCCACTCTAGTGGCCATACTTCTATTCCTTGAATTAATATACCAAAATGCAAGTGATCTCCAAGTGCCAAACCAGATACTCCAGTTTTTGCTATAATCATATTACTAGATACCTCATCACCCTTTTTTACTAAAACACTTGAGCAGTGCCCATAAAGTGTATATAAGCCAAATCCATGGTCAATTAACGGCATATTTCCATAAATGCCATTTAAAGATGCAAAAACAACCTTTCCGCTGTTGCTACTATATATATTATCATGCTTAACACTTGCAAAGTCATAACCCACATGGTAAGATGTAGACACTATATTGTCTGCATTTTTATAATAATAGTATCTTTTAACACCGAAATCAGATACCCTTGTAGAGCCTTTTAAAGGTTTAAATGGCTTAATTTTCCAATCACCTTTTAAAGAGCTAACAGCTTTAGAATATTTATGAATTAAATCTTCGTTTTTCTTTCTCATTAGCTCATTTACAGCTCTTAGTTTCTCTAATCTATTAGTAATATTTGCATAGTCGCTATCGCTTTGTGCAAGCTCCGCAATTTTTCCATCTATAAATCTATCTTTTGCTCTTATTTTAGAAGTTTTATAAACTTTATCTAATCTACTAATTTGTAAATTACCAATACTTTTATTGCTAGCACTATCAATTGCTACAATCTTAGGGTTAAAACTATCTTGATTAAAAGGCCAAGCAATAAGTGTTGCATAAACACCATCTTTTTTGTATCTAACTGGCTTAAACTTAACACCACTACCAATATCTACATATGTCTCTTTTAGGTTTTTATCATCAACCCTATATATAACAACTCCGCTACCACCTTTTCTAATATTTTGGCTACTTGCAATTAGCGCAATTTGTGGTGGCGTATTATCTACAATTAGCTCTGCCCTAAATTGAGCGCTATTACCCATTGCAAAATTCCATAAACTACTATCAGTTACACTAATTAGAACACTCCATTTGCCATTTTTATCGCTTAAAATCTCTTTAGGTAGTGGCACCTCTACATCTTTAGTTTTAGACTTAATTAAAAACTTTTGGTTATATATAGTATACTCTTTTGCATTTGAGCTAAGTATAACTTTACAACTCTTTAGTGCAACATTGTCGCTTAATTTAAACTTTATTGGTGTTTTACTATTTGCAGAGATTGTGCTATTTGCTATAATTGTAGGGCTTTGCTTCTCAAATAGTGGAGATGTATATGCAAAAAACGCACCACCTGCAGCTATTAATAAAAACAGCACAAGCAGCACTAACGACATACCACCTTTTTTTCTTTTGTTGCTTCTTACTCTTCCTCTTCTCATCTATAAATCCTTAAATTCTTTTAAAATATCGCTCTTTACCTGCTCTATTTTACCATTTTTAACTTCAAAAGCTGCAGCATTTTTGTGCCCTCCACCGCCAAAGAGAGCTGCTACTTTAGATATATTTGCATTTTTTGAGCGTAAAGAGACTTTTATAAAATCTACAAATTCTGTAATTAAAACAGCAACCTCTGCAGTTGCTAAAGATATAGCAGTATCTATTATGCCATCTATATCTTCAAAAGTTGCTCCTGTTGCACTAATATCATCTTGTGTTAAATACATTATTGCAATCTTAGCATCGTCATATAACTCTAAAGTAGCTATAGCCCTGCCAAGTGCTCTTACATGAGATAAAGAGTTATATCTATTAACCATATTAGAGATCTCTTGTATATCTATACCGTACTCTAAAAGTTCGCCTGCAACTTTAAATGTCTTGTTAGTAGTTAAACTTGTAGTAAAATTTTGACTATCGCTTAAAAGCCCTGTATAAAGAGCTTGTGCAATACTCTTATCTATACTAAAACCCTCTTTTAAAAGCTTAAATAAAACCAGCGTTGTAGATACTTCAAAATCTACAATATTAAGCTCTCCAAAGTTACTATTACTTATATGGTGGTCTATATTTACTACTACTTTATTTTCTATATTAAAGCCAACTCTACTTAAAGTAGCACAATCTAGGGTAACTATTAGGCTATCGTCATAGTTTATTTTACTCTTAAATCTATCGAATCCATTTAAAAAAGAGTACTTAACTGGTGGTTTATTAGCGCAAACTAACTCGCTAACAACACCCATATCTTTTAGTGAATTATAGAGTGCAAGCGCACTACTTACAGTATCGCCATCTGGTCTTATATGGGAGATAATTGTAACTCTTTTAAACTTAGATAATAACTCTTTAAAGTTACTACTGCAAGTTGCGTAGTCCATCTACCCTTCCATCTTCATAGAGAGGTCTATCCACTTAGATTGGTGAATACTAGAACCTGTGCTAATAGCATCTACGCCCGTTTTTGCAATCTCTTCTACACTTTTTAAAGTTACATTTCCACTAGCTTCTAGTAGAATATGTGGATACTCTTTATCTCTAAAGCTAACTACCTCTTTTATCTGTGCAATACTCATATTATCACACATTACAATATCTGCACCAGCTTCAAAAGCTCTTTTAACATCGGCAAAACTTTCGCACTCTATCTCTACTTTAGATGTAAAAGGAATTTTCTCTCTAACCTCTTGCATAAACTCTTTTAAGTTATCTATCGTCTTTAGATGCGTATCTTTGAGCATTAAGCAGTCATCAAGTCCCATTCTATGGTTAACTCCACCTCCACATCTAATGGCATACTTCTCTAGCTCTCTTAGCATTGGTCTTGTTTTTCTAGTATCTAAAAGCATAACACCATATGGCTTTACAATCTTTACAAACTCTCTTGTTAAAGTAGCAATAGAGCTAGTGTGTAGCACAATATTTAAGATACTTCTCTCTAGCGATAAAATAATTTTAGAGTCGCCTCTTAGAGTTAAAAGTTTTTGCCCCTTACTAAAGCTATCTCCATCTTTTACATTAAGATTAAACTCTATATTAAAAAGCTTACCAAACGCCTCTATATACTCTTGCCCAGCAAATACACCACTACTTTTTGCAATAATATAGCCACTAACCTCTTTAGATTCTGATATTCTACTAAAAAGGTCTCCTCTGCCGATATCCTCTTTTATTACAGCTTTTATAAACTCTTCATGTAAAATCTGCACTACTTAATCTCCAACATTCTATCTAAAGCTAGTTTCGCATACTTTGCAACACTCTCCTCTACGAATATTTCATTAATTGGCATACCATCATCTATTGACTTTAAAACTCTATATAGATCCTCTAGAGTTGTTTCATTCATTGTTGGACACTCTGGCTTAGTGGCACTTAGTACATATGTGTTTTTCTCTCTCATTCTATTTACTAAGTTATACTCTGTTCCAACTACAACTTTCTGCTCTAGTGGCAAATCGTTTACATATTTAATTAATTGCGATGTAGAGCCAGCAAAGTCTGCCTCTTTAACAATTGCAGGATCGCACTCTGGGTGTACTGCAACTAAAATATCTGGGTACTTTTGGCGATAAAACTTAATATCTTCTACTGTAAATAGCTGATGAACAGAGCAAAAACCGTTAAAGCAAATAATATCTGCCTCTTTAGGGTCGCACTCACCCTCGCCTATTACACAGCTCTTAAGCCCCATAGAGTTGGCAAAATTTTGTCCTAAACATCTATCTGGAACAAACAAAATTTTCTTACCGCTCTCTAGCCCTTTTTCTATAATTTTATAAGCATTAGAGCTAGTACAAACTAGCCCTCCCATCTCGCCTACTTTTGCCTTAACAGCTGCATCAGAGTTAATATATGTAATTGGCAAAATATCCTCTTTTGCAATACCTCTCTCTACCATATAGGCAACACTATCATCAAAATAGCTAGCATCAATCATTCTAGCCATTGCACAACAAGCAACTTTTGGCATAAATACTCTTTTATTAGGAGCAATTACCTTAACACTCTGCCCCATAAAGCCAACTCCACAAAATACAACAAATTCGTTTTCATCTGCTTGACATTTTCTTGCAAGCTCCAGGCTATCGCCTGTAATATCTGCTAGCTCAAATACATCATCTCTTTGATAAAAGTGCCCAACAACTGTAACTGGTAATCTATTTTTTAATTTAATAATCTCTTCTTTATAATTCATAAAAACTCCAATATAACTTTTGTAATTATTATACCAAAGTTTATTTATAGTAAAATGCTACAAAAATTAAAAAGGTAATAAAATATGCTAGCTTCAATCTTACAAGGACTTTTCGATTTAGTAACAAGCTTTAATGGAATATTTTATATATTAGCTTATCTACTTGGTGGAATACCATTTGGTTACCTACTTGCAAAAACTATTGGTGGTGTAAATATAAAAGAGTCTGGTAGTGGTAATATTGGTGCAACAAATGTGCTAAGAGTATTAAAAGAAAAAGATCCAAAACTTGCTAAAAAACTTGGTGCTCTTACACTATTTTTAGATGCAATAAAAGGTGCATTAGTAATTTTAATTGCTAAATATTTTGGTGCAAACGACTATGTACTCTATAGCATTGGAGTATTTGCAGTAATTGGACACTGCTATAGCCCATTTTTAAATTTCGAAGGCGGAAAAGGCGTTGCTACAGGCTTTGGTGTACTATTAACACTAATTCCAATACCTTCACTTATTGCTCTTGTTGTTTGGTTTGTTTTTGCAAAAGTTGTTAAAATTTCATCTTTATCATCTTTAATTGCACTTTTATCTTTAGTAATTAGTAGCTATATTTTATATCCTAATGGACTACCAAACATACACACACAAGCACCACTATTAATTATTACATTTATAATCTTTTATAAGCACATTCCTAATATTAAAAGATTAATAAAAAAAGAAGAGGGTAAAGTAGCTTGAAAATCGAAATAGAGAACTTAACTTTTAAAACAATAATAGGCATTTTAGATTTCGAAAGAGTTAAAAAGCAAAGAGTTATTGTAAATTTAAAGGTAAAATATAGCTATAAGAACCAAGAATTTATTAACTATGTTGAGCTTTGTGATTTAATTAAAGATAATATTAAATCATCTAAATTCGAACTCTTAGAAGATGCGCTAATTAGCACAGCAGATAAAATTTTAAAAAAATATAAAGCTATTAAAAAGATAAAGATAAAGATAACAAAACCCGACATTCTAAAAGATGCCGATGTATCTTTATCTAAAAAGTTTAAGCAAAAGTAGCAAAGAGCTACCAGCTGTCGTAAATCTCTACAATTGTATAGCCACCACCTCTTGCATAGTGTCTAGATGCTCTAGCTCTTCTCTTTTTGTAACTTCTTTTTTTAGCATATTTTCTTTTCTTATAGTTTCTTCTCTTTGCATATTTTCTTTTATACGATTTTCTCTTGCTGTATCTTCTTTTCTTTACCTTTTTACTAACATATCTAAAATTAGATGCATTTCCATAAACTCTAACTTTAATACCAGTTCGACTCCATCTCCAAAGCTTTTGTGCTGTAGCTTTAGAAACCCTAATGCAGCCATGAGACGCTGGATAACCAGGCAAATAACCCTGATGAATTGCCACGCCACTATTAGTTAACCTATGCATATATGGCATCTTTGCACCACCACTAGGCTCTGGGTATTTACTAGATACATGATGTCTATCTTTCTCTAAAATCCTAAAAGTTCCAGTTGGTGTAGCACGACCTATCTTACCAGATGCTATAGAGCCACTAAAGACAATTCTACCATTCTCTTTAGCATAAATTTTTTGATTAGATAGATCAACATCTATACTTTTAGCTGCAAAAATAGAGCTAGTTATTAAAATAAGTAGTGCGAATATATATTTTGTTTTCATTTTTTTTACCTTTTCTAATTAATTTTAAAAGTATTATAGCAATAGTTTAAACTTTTTATTAAAAATATGTACAAATTATCGAATAATTTTATAATTATTTAAATTTTCTTTAAGAAAAGACACCTATATGGGCTAATTTATGGTATAATTTAAGATAACTTTAATTTTATAGGGCTAACTAAATGAGAATATTAATTATAGAAGATGAAGTAACGCTAAATCAGACACTCAGCGAAGGTTTAAAAGAGTTTGGCTACCAAAGCGATATTGCAGAGAGCTTAAGTGATGGTAGATACATGATAGATATCAGAAACTACGATTTAATTTTACTAGATTGGATGCTACCAGATGGTAACGGTATAGATTTAATTCCAGAAATTAAAGCAAAAAGTAATAAGACATCTATTATTGTTTTATCTGCAAGAGACGATAAAGAAAGCGAAATAGCAGCTCTTAAAATTGGTGCCGACGACTATGTAAAAAAGCCTTTTGATTTCGAAATTCTGCTAATGAGAATCGAAGCAAAATTAAGATTTGGTGGTAGTAATATTATAGATTTAGGCGAATTAATAATTAATCCAGAAGAGGAGAAAATTATATACCAAGGCGATAGCGTAGAGCTTAAAGGTAAACCTTTTGAAGTACTAACTCACCTTGCAATGAGAAACGACCAGATAGTATCTAAAGAGCAACTACTAGATGCAATTTGGGAAGAGCCAGAACTTGTTACTCCAAATGTTATAGAGGTTGCAATTAACCAAATTAGACAAAAACTAGATAAGCCACTAGGAATAACTACAGTAGAAACAGTTAGACGAAGAGGCTACAGATTTTGCTATTCAGAAGAAGCTTAAGAGCAAATTTTTTATTAAAACTAACAGTTGCTATGGCAACTTTGGTTTTAATTACCTCTTTCTCTTTGTATCTATA
>CAZFCZ010000047.1:0-20249 GCA_964517485.1 uncultured Nitratifractor sp.
TTTTTACTAAAAATATCAAACACTACTTATCCTTTAAAGAGCAACTACCACTATCGCAATGGCTCTTTTTTAATACAAATTTATAGACAAAGTCTTTTATAATTAGTATTATACACCATACCCATAAAATATCCATTATAATATTGCGTTTGTAATCTAATTGCAAGTAAAGTACTGGAACTCCAATTGCAATAAACCACTTAACATAGTAAAAAAACAGTATTGCAGCGCCGTAAAGGTCTTTTAACACCGAAAGCATTATAAAGAACCAAGCGCTGCTTTTACATTATCTTCTGCCATAGATATATTCCACTCTGGCTCCCAAACTAAGTTAACCTCTACTTCGCTAACTTCGTCTATTCTTTTTGGAGCATCTTCTACCCACTGTGTTATCATTTGATGCAGTGGACAGGCCTTTGTAGAAAGTGTCATAGTAACTTTTACATTACAATCTTCTTTAACTTCTACATCGTAAATAAGCCCCATCTCTACAAGGTTAAACCCAACTTCTGGGTCTATAATTGTTCTTAATTCATCGTAAACTTGCTCTTTTGTAACACTACACATTTAATCTTCCTCTGGTTTAAAATTTAATATAAAAATTACTGTTCTTACCATAAATATAGCACCTAGCGCTAATATAGTTACGCCACCTTTAAATAGGGTGTCACTACTAAATAGTAAGCCAACAGCACTAACACTCATACCGCCAAAACTTAACCAAAACGAGAAATTAATATCTTTATCTGGTAACATTTCGTGCAGCATTGGCACCTTTTTCTTACCTACTAGCGAACTAAATCGTTCAAACCACACTAAAAATGGAATAATCTTAATTAAGTGTCCATTAATAACAAAAGTAAAAAAGCCCATTAAAAATAGCCATATTCCACTTTTTAAAAATACATCACTGCCACTTACAAGCCAAATAAGCAAAAATACCGAAGCAATTGCCAAAGCTATAAAAGCCACATATATATGCTTATACCAAATGTCATGCAACTTTCTTGCTCTAATTTTATATAGAGTTAAAATTTGCTTTAAATACAGCGCAACACCAACAGCCATAGCAGCTAGTGAAACATTAGCCAAAAAGTCTAAACCAATCAATTTTAGCAAAGAAAAAGCCGATACCGAAGCAACTAATATTTTAAATGCTAAATTAATATCGCTATCGTCAAACCCATGTGCTAAGCCAAACATTGGAAGTAAAATTATGCTTAGTCCAATTACTGTAATTGTTACATAACCTACTAAAACTAAAACAATATGTATTGGTAAAAACTTAGTTAAATCTAAGCTTAAGCCCTGCGCAATTGCTAGTGCCATTAAAAAACCAATTGCAATTGCAATAGTTAAAAATATATTTCCAGCCTTTACACACTTAACTGTTAATGTGTTTGCCGTAGTTGCTTTTAGTGTTATAAGAGTCTCGTATAAAAATACAAGCATCGAAACTAAGACCAAAAGCCCACCATATGGCAAAAGTATTGGCACAAACCAAAAACCAACAACCATTAAAATAGCACCAACACTTAAACTAGGAAAAATAACATAATACAAATCTACACTAAAGTGCCCAATTTCTAGTGCTACAGGTATTAGCTGAGCCATTGCACCAAAAATTACTATCATTACAAAACCTAGCAAAAATAGGTGCGCCCAACCAACTACTTTTAAATCAAAAATATCTCCGCTACTATCAATAAATAGTAATGCAAATATCGAAAGCAAATAAGCAATAGCGCCAAATTTAAAAAATGGCTCTATCATCTTAAATGGTGGTGCGAAATCTTTAGAGATATTAAACATTTATCAACCACCACAACTTGCGTCGTTTAAGTTAGCCTTTTCGCTCTCTCCATTTTTATAAGTAAACTCTAAAGCGACAGTGCCATCATCTAAAGCTCTATCGTTAATATCGTAATTTTGCCCCACTTTATCTAAAAGACCCATAGGTTTTTTATGGTTAATCATTACTAGTTTCTTATTTGGTCCATCAATTAACTTTAAGCCAGCCATTGCATTTACCATTGGCTCAGGTGGTCCACATTTGCTTGTATTAAACTCATATACTTCTATATCACCATCTTTATAACTATAAAATTCAACAGTTGCACCAGCAACCTCTATTTTCTCTTTTTGCATCTATATACTCCTTATATTTTTGCTTATTCTATCAAAATATACTACAAAAAAGTTGATTATAATCAAAAAGTTTTATAATTTTTACATATAGTAACTATTAGATAAACTTATTTGTGATTTTTTATTACTTTTAATCAATTATATACTCTTTAGTAAGTATATTTAATAATACACTACAATACTTAAATACACCCCTAAAGATTGATAATTCAATATAAAAACCTTAGGTGTTTACTCAAAATAATATGAATTAAAAATTAGATACCCAGCTAAACTGGGTATTTTGAAGGTTTATAAAAGATTATTTTTTTATTTTCTCTATTTTAATGACCATTTTGCCATCTTTTATATCGTAGCTAATTTTATTGCTATTAGCATCTTTTGGCAAGGTAAAGCTTTGCATAAAGCTGCTACTTGAGTAGCTTTGTATTGTGCCAAAAGAGCTATTTGTCTCTTTTTTTTCTTGCTTTTGCTCTATTTTAATGCTTAAAAGCGAATCTTTAGCTTTTACATCAGCTTTTATATCACCTTTTCCTACATTAACTTTTACTTCGTAATACTCGCCTTTATCTTCTATACCGCTACTCATAATAGAGTTGCTACTTATAATTGTAGGTGCCATATTACCAATTTTGGTATTACTAAAGTTATTAAACATACTATCCATTTGCTTTTGCATTAGCTCCATCTGCTTTAGTTGCATTTGAAATATCTTATCCATCTGCTCAAAAGGATCGTTACTATTTTGTGCGCAAAGTAGCGACACTAATGCAAGTGTTGAAAGTAGTAGTTTTTTCATAATTACTCCTTTTTTTCTAAAATTATAAATAGTTTTAGAAAAAAAGAGTGCAACATAAGTAGCAAAAATTAAATTTTTATATAGTTAATTGTACTAAGCTACTCCGCTAAAGCAGCTTTCATAATTTTTTCTATATCATCTAAATTATATTGGTGGTTTGTAAAGTAATCAAACGCTAAAACACCTTGGTTTATTAGCATCTCTTTGCCATCACTAATTGGTAAGTTTGCTTTAATTGCTAGCTCTAAAAATGGCGTAATTTTGCCATAAATTATATCTACAGCTGCTGTTGCATTTTTTAGTAAAGTCTCTACAATATCTTTAGGTGCTGGCAAGTTTGTATCGCTTAATCCTGCGCTTGTCATATTAACTATTAAATCATAACTTTTAGTAGTATCAAAGCTATCCCAATTGTAGCACTCAAAACCATCTTTTATAAAGCTCTCTAGTCTTGCTTGGCTTCTATTTAGTATAGTAACTTTGTAGTTTGCATCTTTTAGCACTTTAGATGTTGCTTGCGTTGTACCACCTGCACCAATAATTAAGATAGTACTAATATCTTTAAATTTTTCTATAGACTTTAAAAAGCCAGGTGCATCGGTATTATAGCCATAAAGTAGGTTCTCTTTTAGCACAATAGTATTTACAGCGCCAACTTTTTTTGCAAATTCATCTAGCTTGTCACACGCTCTAAATGCAGCCTCTTTATGTGGTACTGTAATGTTTGCACCAAGTAGGTTCTCTTTTAAAAAGGTCTCTTTTAATTTTGTACCATCTTTTAAATGAATTTTGTTGTAAATTCCATTAAAATTTAGCTCTTTAAATGCACTATTATGCATTTTTGGCGAGAGCGAGTGCTCTACTGGGTCTCCAAATATTGCAAATTTTTTGATCATTAAAACTCTTTTAGTAAAAGTAGATTATTCTCTTCTTTTAGCTCTTGCATATCTTTTAGTGTAGAAATTAGTGCCATTAGTTTGTTTCTAACCTCTAGCTCTTCTAATTCTGGTTTAGAGTCTGCTACAACTCCAGCGCCAGCTTGTAGTGTTATTGCATCTTCTTTAATAAGTGCTGTTCTAATTGTAATTGCCGAGTCCATATCGCCAGTAAAAGAAAAGTAGCCAACACTACCGCTATAAAAACCTCTCTTTAGCCCTTCGAACTTTGCTATAAGCTCCATAGCTTTAATTTTTGGAGCGCCTGTCATTGTACCAGCTGTAAATGTTGCAGCAAAAAGATCGAACATATCTTTATTATCTTCTATAGTTGCTACTACATCAGAAACCATATGCATTACATGAGAATACTTTTCTACTCTCATCATGCTTGGTACCTTAACAGTTCCAACCTTTGCAACACGCCCTACATCGTTTCTGCCTAAATCTATAAGCATTAAGTGCTCTGCACACTCTTTTGGGTCATTTAGCATCTCTACTTCTAGCTCATAGTCTCGCTGTGGTGTGTTGCCTCTTTTTCTTGTACCTGCAATTGGACGAAGCAGTATTTCTCCATCTGTTAATCTAACCATAACCTCTGGAGATGAACCACATATTGAGAACTCTTCGAAATCTAGCAAAAACAGATAAGGCGACGGATTAATAGAGCGCAATACTCTATAAAAACTTAGTGGGTCTATAGAGCCCTTTTGCGTATATCTATTAGATGGTAACATCTGAAATACATCCCCAGCTCTAATATGCTCTTTTGCTTCGTTTACAATTTGCATAAATCTATCTTTACTTATTGCAAACGAGCCCTCTGCATCTAACTTAACTGGCTTAATTGGCTCTGGTGTTAGAGGTTTAGATATAAGCTTTACAATATCTTCTACCATAGTAGTGTAGCTATTATCTAAATCTATAATTGTAATTTCTGAACTTTTATGCGAGTAACCTACAATAATTTTAGGTCTTATTAAATCTAAATCTGGAGTATTTAAAGTATCTTCTAGGCTATCCATACTATCTTTTAAAGATGGCTCAAAAACTTTAACTAAATCGTAAGCTAAGTAACCAATAAAGCCATCTACAAACTTAAAACCAATCTTTTGAGCATACTCTTGATATTGGCTTTTATCTACCTTTGCATAGTACTCTTTTAAAAATGCAAAAGGAGAGAGACTTATCTCCTCTTCTTTACCTTGCTTATCTATATATATAGTTTTATTATCTACATATTTTAATCTCTCTTTAGCACCAATTGCAATAAAACTAAAATTACCATCTTCACTAGTAACTACGCTCTCAAAAAGCATAGTTATTTCGTTTTTGTATAGTTTTTTAATCTCTCCATAGAGTGCAACAGCACTTAATTGATCAAATAGATAAGACTTAACCATATCTACTACTTAATAAATGCTTGAGAATTAATTCTAGATTTAACTCTACCTAAATATTTAGATGCTTCGCTTCTACTCTCGAATGGTCCTACATATACTCTTCTATGACCATTTTGAGTCTTAATTCTATACTTAAAGCCTGCATTTCTAATTTTTCTAATAAAGCTACTCTCAGGACCTTTAGTAAATGAGCCAACCTGAATATACACATTACCTCTACCACCAATTAGCCCTCTTTTAGCTCTTGTGTTACTTGTAGTATGTCTAGCTGGAGCACTTCTTCTTGTACTCTCTTCTCTTACAGTACTACTTTGCTTTGCTTTTGCAGAGCTTGCGCCAACTGGTGCAACACCTAAGCTATCTTCGCTATTTGCAACATTTGTGCTATCACCCTTTAGTTCGCTTTTTGTTTTGTTACTATTTGTAGTGTTATTTGTAGTAACCTCTACACCATCTTTATTTGCTGTACCTTTACTTTCTACTTTAGTGTCTGCTTTTGCATTACCTTTGGCTGGCTTATCTTCGTCAACATTTACAGTTTCGATATTAGCTGGCATATCATTACCAATTGGTTCTAAATCTGGCTCGTCTGTAATTGGTGCAAGATCAGAATTTTTATCTGCACTCTCATTGTTTGCAGTAACTTTATCTAAATTGCTATTTACATCTGTTGCAACTTCTACCTTTTCGTTACTTCTAGCTTTTTTTGGCTCTTGTGGATCGCTAAAGATCATTTTTGCTAATATTGCACCAACAATAATTAGCAAAATAACAAGTGCTAATAGTGCAAGTAGTCCTTTAGACTTTGCTTTCTCTGGCTCAGGGTCTGTTAAGATTAAATCATCTAATGTGTTGTCGTTACTCATAATATGCTCCAATTTAGTTGTTCTCTAGCTATTATACCAAAAAAAATATTAATTATCATATTAACCAATATTAAATTTTAATATTTTTTTTACTTCAATCTACTCATATCGTAAAAATTCTCTTGGAAGTTGCAATAAATTTCCAATATCTGGGCGTAAAAAGTTTGGTAACACTCTCCACTCTTTTGGCAATCTATCTTGTAAATTTTTCTCAATTTTATTTATAAGCTTTGTAAATTGCTCTTTATTGTCTAAATTTAGGCTAATATAGAGTGTTAATTTATTATTATCTAGCGTTGTTATAAAGATATCATTAAAGCCCTCTTGTTTGAAAAAATAGCTAATTAACGAAGCAAATGCCTCTTTATTATTGCCGCTATAATCGTAAGCAACTGCGCTGTAATTTTTTAAAGATAAAGCTATATTTATCTCTTTAGATAGGTGCTGTTTAAGTAGTGTTTGTGTTATCTCTTTATTATAGTATTTAAACTTAGAGTAGATAGTATGTCCATCAATCTCCTCTTTAGAAGAGATTGATTTTTGCTCTATATAATAACCTTTAGAGTCTTTAGTTAAGAGTTGTAGTAACTCTTGTATATTATTAATAGATTGGCTTGTCATAAATAATAAAATTAGATGCTAACTCTTTAACCTCTTCTTTTATCTTTGCATGTAATGCGCTATCTTCGATATTGTCTAAAACATCTGCAATTTTATTTGCAATAAATTCGAACTCTTTAACACCCATACCGCGGCTAGTAAGTGCAGGTGAACCAACTCTAATACCACTTGTAACAAATGGGCTTCTTGTCTCTCCTGGTACTGTATTTTTATTTACAGTAATACCTGCGTTACCTAGTGCAGCATCTGCATCTTTACCACTAAACTCTTTGTTTAAAAAACTAACAAGTACTAAGTGGTTGTCTGTTCCACCACTTACAACATCGTATCCACGAGCTACTAAAACTTCTGCTAATTTAGCTGCATTTGCTTTAACCGCCTTTGCATACTCTTTCCACTCTGCACTTAGGTTATGTTTAAAACCAACTGCTTTTGCAGCAATAACATGCACTAGTGGTCCACCTTGTAAACCAGGGAAGATTGCAGAGTTAATCTTCTTAGCAATATCTTCGTCGTTTGTCATAATAGCACCACCTCTTGGGCCTGCTAATGTTTTGTGTGTAGTTGTAGTAACAACATCTGCATAAGGGAATGGGCTCATATGCTCTCCTGCTACAACTAAACCTGCAATATGCGCAACATCTGCAAATAGTATTGCACCAACTTCGTCTGCAATCTCTCTAAATTTCTTAAAGTCGATCTCTCTTGCGTATGCACTTGCACCACAAACAATAATTTTTGGCTGAACTGTCTTAGCAATCTCTAAAACTTTATCGTAGTTAATTCTACCATCTAGCTCTACCCCATAAGTAAAACTTTGGTAGTTTTTACCAGAAAAACTTGGCTTACTACCGTGTGTTAGGTGTCCACCGTGGCTTAGATCCATACCTAAAATTTTATCGTATGGCTTAAGAAGTGCTGCATATACCGCACCATTTGCTTGACTTCCAGAGTGTGGCTGAACATTAGCAAATTTACAATCAAAAAGTTCACAAAGTCTATCTATAGCTAATTGCTCTACTTTGTCAGCAAACTCACAACCACCATAATATCTCTTAGCTGGGTAACCTTCGGCATATTTATTTGTAAATACGCTTCCCATAGCTTCCATTACTGCTGGTAGAGTAAAGTTTTCGCTTGCTATCATCTCTAGGTGATCATTTTGTCTTTGTAATTCAGAATTAATTGCTTCGTATATCTCTGGGTCAAATTTTTCGATTTCGTAACTCATAAGGTTCCTTAGAATAAAAATATTATTGAATTTATATCTTATTTTTAATAAAAATATTATGAATTTACAGCTACTTTAAAAATTATCTAAAGAGTATTTTAATTTTACCCTCTTTTATGCTAAAACTTTTCATTGAACCTAGCTCTCTTTTAGACTTATGTAACACCAATGTATATAGCTTTAAAATAATAGTATCTGGTATAAATTTTCTCTGTTGTGGAGTAACATACTCTAGTAGATTCTCTTTTAAAAATCTAATCTCTGGTGTAGTAATTCTTACTAATTTAAACTCTTTTGTTTTTGGATTATAGTCTATATCGCTATATACTCTAGCAATTGCTGGTAGCCCTTCTGGTATTTGAAAACTCTTAAAAATAAACTCTATTTCTGTAACTAAATTTTTACCATTTTGTGCAGCAAAAACAGTTGCCGATGCAATTTTGATTTCGTTAGTGCTAACTTTTTGAGTTAGTGGCATCTGCTTATCTAAATTTATATTAATGCTCTTAAGCGATAGATAACCCTCTTTAATCTCTATAGCAGATCTAGAGCTAAAAGGACTTTTTAAAGACAAACACCCATTTAAAGTGAATAAAATTAAAATAAATGTTAAATATACTCTTATCATTCTAGCGCCTTTATAATTTTTAATATTATATCATATAAAAAGCGATTTTATCTTATATTTAGCTTCTGATTCTCTAAAAGATATAGCTTTTGTGTCTTTTTTGCTATTTCGTCGTCGTGTGTAACTAAAAATAGTGCTGCATTATTATCTATAATATAGCTATTTAGTGCGTCCATTACAATATTTGCTGTATCTCTATCTAGGTTGCCAGTTGGCTCATCTGCAAATATAATTTTAGGTTTTTTACTTAACACCCTTGCAATAGAGACTCTCTGTTGCTGACCACCAGATATTTCGCCCACTTTTTTATTTATAATATTATCAATCTCAAGCATTTTAAGAATATTTTTGTCTAATTTAGTTTTAGAAAGTATAGTTGCAGACTCTATATTCTCTAGTACTGTCATACCCTTAAATAGATAGTGCGACTGAAAAATTATACCAATATTTTCTCGTCTTATGCTCTCTATCTCTTGGGGTTTTAAAGAGTATATATCTTTATCTAAAATCTTTACACTTCCGCTATCTGGCTTAAGCAGAGTCGATAGTATATGCAGTAGAGTCGACTTACCCGTGCCACTTCTACCCATAACAGAAACACTCTGTTTAGAGTATAGCGATATTGATAGTTTGTTAAATAATTTGTAGTCGTAACTTTTAGATATCTGCGTTGCTTCTAATAGTGGTCTGTTACCTAAAATAATTTCCATCTTTTTCCTTATGATAGTGCAATATAGACAATATACGGATATGTAAGTGGTCCAACAAGCCACATCCAAATTGGTGTTTTACTCTCTAACATTTGTGAGAATTCGCTAATATAGTTACTATCTGGCTTTAAAAAAAGCCTTTGCATTAAGTGCATTTTAGTAAAAATATCTACCGTTTTTAAAGATAATGCTAAAGCTATAGGTGTATTTAAAACTCCATATCCAACTGCAATAAATAGTAACCAAATATATCCAATATTTGTTAAAAAGAAAATAAATGGGCTCTTTTGATAGTAGCTATATATCTTAGCAATAGAGTTTTTAAGACTATTGCTAGATTGTAACATTACCTCAATAATTTCTACTACAAATGTAGCTATAACTATCTCTTGTAGCTGCATTAAAACTCTTTAATTACTCTTTTAAATATACTATACAGGCTTTGCACCTCTTTAATTGTTGTTCTCTCGTTTGGTGCATGTATTGTATCATTAATTACACCAAATTCTACTGTATCTACTTTAAATTCACCAAAAAATCTAGCATCGCTAGTACCGCCTGCAGTAGATAGTTTTGTATCTATATTACACTCGTCTTTAATAGATTTTACTAATAGCTTTACAATTTTACTTTCTGGGTTTGTCATAAATGGCTTAGAAGATGGCTTAAAGTCAAACTCGTAATCTAAACCTTTAAAGTTGCTATGCACAAACTCTTCTATATCTTTCGGCGTAGTTGCTGTAGAGTTTCGCACATTAAACATAAGCTTTAATAGCCCAGGTGTAACATTTGTAACCTCTAGCCCTGCTCTAATGTCTGTAATTACAAATTTACTTGGCTCAAAAAAATCGTCGCCACTATCTAAATTTTTACCTGCTATATTTGGTAAAATTGGAGCAATTAAGTTTACAGGATTTACCGATTTAGCTGGATAAGCGGCATGTCCTTGTACGCCATACACTCTAATAACACCATTATTAGAGCCTCTTCTACCAATTTTAATAGCATCTCCAAAAACCTCTTCGCAAGTTGGCTCTGCAATAATTGCTAAATCTGGTAAAAGATTCATTTTTTGCAACTCTTCTAAAACTATTTTAGTTCCATAAATTGCGTCGCCCTCTTCGTCTGATGTTAGAAGTATCGAGAGTCTGCCATTAAACTCTTTTGTCTCTTTAATAGCACACAAAAAAGCAGCGACTCCGCTTTTCATATCTTGTGCACCCCTTGCATAAATTTTACCATCTTCTATTTTTGGTGTAAAAGGCTCGCTACTCCAGCCATCGCCAGCTGGTACAACATCTACATGCCCACCAAAACATAGGTGCTCGCCATCAGAGAATTTTTTAGTTAAAAAAAGGTTTTTAACTCCACCTCTATCTACTCTTATAGCCTCAAAATCGCTTAGATAATTTTGTATAAAGTCCATTAATCCAGCATCGTTAGAGGTTATAGACTCGGCACTTAAAAGCTCTAAAAATAGATCTATTACATCATAATCTTTCAAAATAATTCCTATTATTTATTCTCTTCTTCGTACGCTTTAGCATACTCTGGTGTACAAAAAATACCACAATGGCACTTACCCTCTTGCGGTATCTCTTTCTCTATTGCTGGCTTACATGGGCAAACCCTATCGTCTGCACTTTTAAATTTACCCTCTTCTTCTACCACCATAAAGCATGGGCAATAGCGTTTATTATATAGCATTTTATGGCGTGCTAAACCAAGTTGTACACCCTCTACTACATCTGCCATAGGATGGTAAACCCAACCAAAATTCTTATTAACTTTATCTGTAAATTTTTTAGTTTTTTCTAATTCTTCTAAAAATTCTGGTGAACTCATATCTAATTGTTGCATATAAAATCCTTTTTTTGAACGAATTATAGCATACTACTTATAGCTTTAAACCATTTTTTAATATAATTAAGAAAAGTTAAATAAAAAGGTGTAGTATCGTGAAGATAGATAACGAGTTATTAAAAAAACTAGAGAAGCTTTCGCACTTAAATGTAGCAGATGAAAAAAGAGAAGAGATTGTATCTGAATTATCTGATATATTAGAGTATGTAGAGAGTCTTAGCGAGCTAGATACATCTAATATAGATAGCTACTTCTCGACGCTAGATGGTGGAACACCACTTAGAGAAGATGTTGCAAACTGTAATAAAGAGATAAATAAAGATATTATAAACAATGCTCCACTTTCTGAAGATAACTTCTTTATTGTTCCTGCAATTATAGAGTAGCTATGGAAAAGTTAAAAATTTTACCCTTAATTAAAGCAGTTATAGATAACAAAGCTTCGGATCTACACTTAAATAGTGGTGACTACCCATCTATTAGGCTAGATGGCTCTTTAAAAAAGATTAACTATCCTGTACTAAGTAGCCAAGATATAGAAGAGCTTTGTGCACCAATGCTATCTGATAAACAGCTACAAAAGCTTAACGAAAATGGCGAAGTAGATGGTATGTTTGAATTTGCCTCTCTATCTAGATTTCGTTTTAACATATACAAAACATTAGGTAACTACAGCGCGGCGCTAAGACCAATACCAACAACTACTCCAACTCTAGAAGAGATTAATGCTCCAGAAATTTTTACTAACTTAACAAAACTACATCGTGGTTTAGTACTTGTAACTGGGCCAACTGGTTCTGGTAAATCAACAACTTTAGCATCTATGATAAACGAAATTAATAGAAACTACTACAAGCATATTGTAACCATAGAAGACCCTGTAGAGTTTTTACATAAACCAAATAAATCTACAATTTCACACAGAGAGGTAGAAACAGATACTAAAAACTTCACTACAGGTTTAAAGTATGTATTAAGACAAGATCCAGATGTAATACTAATTGGAGAGATGAGAGATAGCGAAACAATAGCAGCAGCACTTACAGCAGCAGAGACTGGGCACTTAGTTTTTGCTACACTTCATACCAACTCTGCACCAAAGAGTATTAACCGTATTATAGATAGTTTCGATGCAGCAGAGCAAAACCAAATTAGAGCAATGTTGGCTAGCTCACTTCAGGCTGTTATATCTCAAAGTTTAATACCAAAAATTGGTGGTGGTAGAGTTGCCGCATGGGAGATAATGCTAAATAACGATGCTGTTGCAAACTTAATTAGAGAGAGTAAAGTGCATCAAATCTACTCTACAATGCAACTAGGGCAAGAGAGTAGCGGTATGCAAACACAGACAAAAAATTTAGTAAATTTAGTTAATCAAGGTATAATAGAAGCTGATGATGCAATAGACTATGCTTACTATCAAGATGAATTAAAAAGACAACTTAATCTTTAAATAAAATAGGAGTTACCATAATGGAAAATTTAAGTTTTAATATGTTCGATGCAATTGTTATAGGTTTAATAATTTTACTATCTATAAAAGGTTTACTTAGCGGTTTTACAAAAGAGTTATTTAACGCAATAGGTTTAATTGGTGGACTTTTTGTTGCAACATATTATAAAACATTTGTGGCAAACTATGTACACGATAACTTTTTAAACTCGTTATCTATGCCACTATTAGAGCTATTATCATTAATTGTTATATTTGTTACAGTATATTTAGTTGCAAAATTAATATATAAGATTATCGCTTCAGTTAGCTCTAGCGACTCAATATCTGGCGCTAGCAGACTTGGTGGTATGATAATAAAAATGGTAACACTATTTTTTGTTTTCTCTTTAATTGCTTTTGGTTTATCATCTAAGCCACAAGTTATTGCCAACTTTAAAGATACCCTAAATAACAGCAAACTATACCCACTACTAAGAGATAGCGGTAGTGCAATATTAAATGCACCTACACTAACAAATAGCAACTCTAAAGCAGTACAAGAGCAACAAAATAGCAGTGAAAAAGCAGAAGCAAATAACACTAAGTCAACTACAATTCCAGTAACAGAAGCTAATACGACAAAAGCAGAAACAGAAGCAAAGCCTGCCGCTACAGAAGAAGCAAACAATAGTAGCCAAAAAGTAAATACAACAAATAAAGAGGCTAACGCAACTCAAAAAGAGGAACAAAAAGAAGAAAATAATACAACTTTAAATACTAAAGAAGAGAGCAACAATACAGAAGCTACAATTAGCGAAAGCAATAGCACTAACGAAGATAATGCTACACACTAAGGTATAGAGTGAAAGAGTATAATCAACTTTTAGACGAGTTAAAAAATATTTTAAAGAGGAAAAATTTAAAATATACCAAACAAAGAGAGGTAATTTTAAATACTCTTTATACAAATAGTGGACACCATACACCAGAAGAGATTTTAATTTTAGTTAAAAAAGAGTTTCCTAATGAAAATATAGGAATTGCAACAATTTATAGAACTCTTTCACTTTTTGAAGAGGAGAATCTAGTAGAGTCTATATCTTTTGGAAAAGATGGTAAACGCTACGAAATAGGCCACAAGCACCATCACGACCACTTAATTTGCCTTAATTGCGGAAAGATTATAGAGTTTATAGACGAAGTAATAGAGAAACAGCAAGAGGTAGTTGCATCTAAATACAATTTTCATATGGTAGATCATACCATGAAGATAATTGGCTATTGCCAAGAGTGTTATAATTTAAAAAATAAGGAGAGATAAAATTGATATTTGATAATCAATATATTCAAGAGAGAATTAAAAAAGCAGATACATTAAGAGAAAATGGCATTAATCCATATCCTCAAAATATTACAAAGGGTATTACATCTAAAGATTTTTTTGCTAAATTCGATACTTTAAAAGATTTAGATACCGAAGTTAAGCAAAATAAAGAGACAATAGTAACTCTAACTGGTCGTATTAAATTTGTTCGTATTATGGGTAAAGCAGCATTTGCTAAAATAGAAGACGAAGATGGCTTAGTACAAATTTACTACAACAGAGACGACTTGCCAGAGGGCTACTACAACACTGTTGTTAAAAAGCTTTTTGAAGTTGGCGATATTGTACAAGCTACTGGTTTTGCTTTTATAACACAAACTGGCGAGCTTACACTACACTGCAGTGATATTAAAATAGTAACTAAAGCTATCTCTCCACTTCCAGAGAAGTTCCATGGTTTACAAGATCACGAAATTAAGTACAGACAGCGCTACTTAGATATGATTGTAAATCCAGATGTTAAAAATCTATTTAAATTAAGATCTAAAATAGTATCTATTATTAGAAGATTCTTCGAAGAGAAAGGCTTTTTAGAGGTAGAAACACCTATGATGCACCCAATACCAGGCGGTGCAAACGCTAGACCATTTATTACACACCACAATGCTCTTGGAGTAGAAAGATACCTAAGAATTGCGCCAGAGCTATACCTAAAAAGGTTAGTTGTAGGTGGAATGGACGCAGTATTCGAGATTAACAGAAACTTTAGAAACGAAGGAATTGATCATACTCATAACCCAGAGTTTACAATGCTAGAGTTCTACTGGGCATACCACACTTACGAAGATTTAATGAACTTAACTCAAGAGCTTTATGAGCGAATCTTTGCAAAGCTAGATCTACCTAAAACTCTAAAATATGGCGAGTTAGATATTGACTTTTCTACTCCGTTTAAAAGAATCAAATGGGAAGATGCAATTGTAGAGATTGCTAAGTTCCCAAGAGAGAGCCTAAGAGATAAAGATGCAATTATTAGCTTTTTAAAATCTCACAATATCGAAGTAGATAAAAACCTACCAGTAGGTAAGTTACAAGAAGAGATTTTCGATAACTTTATAGAAGAGAAGCTAATAAACCCTACATTCTTAACACACTACCCAGTAGATATTAGCCCACTAGCAAGAAGAAACGATTTAGATCCAGAAATTGCAGACAGATTCGAGTTTTTTATTGCTGGTAAAGAGGTGGCAAACGGCTTTAACGAGCTAAATGATCCAATAGATCAACTTAACAGATTTAAAGCACAAGTTGCACAAAAAGATAGCGACGACGAGGCAATGCATATGGATTTAGACTTCGTAAGAGCACTAAGCTACGCAATGCCACCAACCGCTGGACAAGGTATTGGAATAGATAGACTTATAATGATGTTAACAAATCAGCACTCTATTAGAGATGTTCTACTATTCCCTGCTATGAAGCCAGAAGCAATAGAAAAACAGCCAGAAACAAGCAACAAAAATGCTTGTAAAAAATGCGGAAACACAAACGAAGAGGAACTAAAGCCTGCTAAAAAAGGTAAAGGATTCTTTTGTATAGATGTAAATGCGTGTAAAGAGAGAGCTAATAGTAAATAACTCTCTTAAAAAAGTAATACTAGCAAATAATAGCTAGTAACTTAGCACTTACCAGATAGTAGATAATCGGTAGCGCTTAGAACATATGGATTAGATTTATTATTTCTATTATACACAATATAGAAGTTTCTATCCATCTCTATGCCTTTAATTCTAGATTGATATAGCTTTTTAGAATTTACCTCTTGTGCTATTGCATACTTAGATATAATAGATACCATTGGTCTTTCTAAATTTTGTTTACTTCTTAAAATAGTATTTAAAAGTGCTGTAGAGCTGTTAACTTCTGATACAACATTAAAATCTTTACAAGCAACATTTATTGTCTCAAATTTTTCTTGTACTACTTTTCTTGTATGACTACCCTCTTCTCTACAAACCCAATCAAAGTTATAAAGCTCTTCTATATTAATTGTTCTAGGTAGTGGTGTGTTACTAAATAGTACTAGTTCATCTTCTAGCCAATTTCTATATACTAACTCTTCTTCATAAATTGGTGCTTCTATTAAGCCCATATCAAGTGCTCTACCTTTAATTTTATCTACAATTACTTTACTAACTTCTATTGTTAAATTTACATCATTGCCGATTGATTCTTTAATACCTAGCATACAATCACCAGGAACTATATAGTTACCAATTGTAAACGAGGAACCAAGATTAAAAGTAATATCTTTATTAATAATTTTTAATATCTTATTTTCTGCATTAAATACTGCACTCTCTAGCTCTACTGCAATTTTATATAGCTCTTCGCCAGCAGTTGTTAGCTTAATACCACTCTTTTTTCTCTCTATAAGTTTAGTATCTAAATACTTCTCTAAATATTTAACTTGTTGCGTAACAGCAGGCTGAGAAACGCCAAGTTTTGCAGAAGCTTTAGAGAAGCCTCTCTCTCTGACAACAACTAAAAAAGTCTCTAATTTTGAAAAATCTTTTAACAAATTATCCCCCTAAGAATATCTAATTTTATTTATAATTAAAACTAATATAAACTTTTAATATTCTATCATAAATATTAGTAATAGTATCTTATTCATTTAATTAAGCATAAAAATAAGTATTTATTATAGATTATTAGTGATACTTTTCTATACATTATCCAGAATATAAGCACAAAATTATCTATTTCAATTTAGTATAAATATTTACCTCTTATTGATTTTTAACGAAATTAAATGTATAATATAATAAAGAGAGAATAAGAAAGAGTATTAATGCTAAACGAATTAAACGACAGCCAAAGAGAAGCTGCAACACATATTGATGGTCCGCTACTGATTTTAGCAGGTGCAGGTAGTGGTAAAACCAAAACACTTACCACTCGTTTGGCATACTTAATTGGCGAAGTTGGCATTGACCCTATAAATACCCTAACACTTACATTTACAAACAAAGCAGCAAGCGAAATGAGGCAAAGAGCTTTAAACCTAATAGACAGCAGCGCTCACTCTATGCCACTACTTTGTACTTTCCATAAATTTGGACTTCTGTTTTTAAAGCTACATATCGAAAAATTAGGCAGAAAAAACAGCTTTAATATTATAGATAGCGACGATCAAAAAAGAATGATAAAAGCCATATGTAAAGACTTTAAAATTGATCTTCAGACATCTTTTTTAACAAGTGAGATATCAAAATATAAAAATATTCTACTAGAGCCACAAGAGGTAACACAAAAAGCAGAACTTAGCGACTACAAAAAAGCAGCACAAGTATATACAGAGTATCAAAAAAGACTACTAGAGAACAATTTGGTAGACTTTGATGACCTACTATCTTTAACATATAAAATACTTTTAAACAACAATGAGCTACGAATAGAAACAAGCAAAAAGTATCAATATATTATGGTAGATGAGTATCAAGATACAAATGAGCTACAATACCAATTATTAAAATTGCTCTCAAGCGAGCACAATAATATTTGTGTAGTAGGTGATGACGACCAAAGTATCTACGGCTGGCGTGGCGCAAATATTCGTAATATATTAGAGTTTCATCAGCATTTCGAGGGTGCTAAAATTGTTAAACTAGAGATAAACTATCGCTCTACTCAGCAAATATTAAATGCAGCAAACACTCTTATAGAGCACAACCGTAAAAGATTAGGTAAAAAGCTAGAGAGCTTTTTAGGCGATGGCGAGAGCGTTAAACTGCAACACTCAATAGACGAAGTTTACGAAGCTAACTCTATTGCACAAAAAATTCAAGATCTTATAAACAAGGGTGTAGAGCCCAATAATATTGCTGTGCTTTATAGAATAAATGCACTATCTAGATCTTTAGAAGAGGGCTTTTCTAAAGCAGGCTTAGCATTTAAGATGATTGGTGGCATTAGATTTTACGAAAGAGCAGAGATTAAAGATATAATTAGCTACTTAAGACTCGTTAGCAACAGCAACGACGACTTCTCGCTTCTTAGAATTATAAACAAACCAAAAAGAGGAATAGGAGCTAAATCTCTAGAGAAAATACGACACTTTGCTAGCTCTAAAAACAAGCCAATTTTTACCGCCCTAGAAGAGGCTAGCAGTAGTGAACTATCTGAAATTTTAAGCAAAAAAGCTATAAATAGCTTAAAAGATTTTATAGATATTATAAATAGACTAAAACAAGAGAGCATTGAACTTGGCGAAATGATAACAGTGTTTGACCATCTAACCGGATTAAGAGAGTACTACGAAGCAATGGCTGATGGCTTTGATAGAGTACTAAATATGGACGAATTTTACGGATACTTTAGAGATGCAATTTATAAAGATTTAGATTTAACACTAGAGCAATTTTTATCTGATATTACACTACAAAGCGACCAAGACCAAGTAGATGGTGAAGCAGTTAATATTATGAGTGTACACGCAAGTAAGGGGCTAGAGTTCGAACACCTATTTGTAATTGGTATGGAAGAGGAGTTCTTTCCTCTTATAAGCGAAACAACCGACATGGAAGAGGAACGCCGCTTAGCATATGTTGCATTTACTCGTGCAAAAAAAGAGCTAACACTTTGTTACATAGATAGCAGATTCTACAGAGGGCAAAGAAAAAATGTAAACAAAAGTAGATTCTTAGGAGAGGCGGGATTAATAAAAAACAGCAGCCTTAAGCTATCTAAAAGTGCCGATTTTAAAAGAGGCGACTTAGTAAAACACAAAATCTTTGGCATAGGCAGAGTGCAAGAGGTTACCAAAAGCGGAAAAGAGTATAAGCTAAAAATAAACTTTGGTGGCAATAAAAAAGAGATTTTAAGTTCATTTGTAGAGCCAGCAGTTTAATGAATAGACTTTTTGTAGTAAATAAGCCAATTTTTGTATCTTCTAACAACTATATGTATCGTATTAAAAGAGAGTTTAATACCAAAAAAGTAGGCTTTTCTGGAACTTTAGACCCATTTGCAACAGGCTGCCTAATAGTAGCAACTGGGCAATATACTAAGCTTTTTCAATTTTTAAAAAAGAGCCCAAAAAGTTACCGTGCTACAATGTGGTTAGGAGCAAGTTCTAACTCGTTAGATATAGAAAATATTACATCTATTAAGAGCGCTAAAGAGCTTAATATTAACATTATAAAAGAGACATTAAACTCGCTACTTGGAGAGCAAACTTACCTACCACCAAAATACTCTGCTAAAAAGATAAATGGTAAAAAGGCTTACGACTTAGCAAGAGCAAATATAGATGTAAAATTAAACGAGATTACTTCAACTATTTATAATATTAATCTAATTAACTACAACCACCCATTTATAACCTTCGAAATCGAAGTAAGCGAAGGCAGTTATATTAGAAGTTTAGCCCAAATTATTGCACAAAAGTTAGGTGCAGATGCCACACTTAGTGCCCTGCACAGAATAAACGAAGGCGATTTTTACTACAACAACAAAAAGCCACTAAATCCATTTAAAATGTTAAAAATTCCAAATAACGAATTCTTAGCAGACGAAGAGATTTTAGAGCTAGGCAAAAAGATAGATAGCACATACTTTAAGATAAAAACAGATGGCACATACCTAATAGAGAGCAAAAACTTCTACTCTATTATAGAGATAAATAATACAGAGGTAAAATATAGGCTTAATCGCCTATCTAAGGAGTGGTCATGAAGCAAAAGTCTTATGCAAAGGTAAATATTTTTTTAAAAATAACTGGCACTAAAGAGCATAACGGCTCTAGTTATCATACACTAAATTCTCGTTTTATGCTTGTTAAAAATATATATGACACAATAGAGTTTCAGCCACAAAAGTGCGATAGCTTTACAATAGAAGGCATTAATATACCAACAAAAGATAACATTATATACAAAGCATACAAAGCCCTAAACGCACACACTGGCGACTTAGATATTTTAGAGTTTTTCTACAACCATAAAGTAGTAGTAGATAAAAACATTCCACAAGGTGCAGGCTTGGGCGGAGGTAGCTCTAATGCAGCAACATTTATGCTAATGGTTAAAGATGTTTGTAACCTAAAAATATCTATAAACGAACTTGCAAAAATTGGTGCAACAATTGGTGCAGATGTACCATTTTTTATATACGGCTACTCTAGCGCAAATGTAAGTGGTATTGGCGAAATTATAGAGCCATTTAACGAAGAGCCACTAGAATTAGAGCTATATACTCCAAATATCGCATGTAATACAGCAAA
>CAZFCZ010000048.1:0-27810 GCA_964517485.1 uncultured Nitratifractor sp.
TTTAAATCTATCTGTAAAGTATGGACCTTGAGTTAAGTACAAATCAAAATAGCCTCTAATTCTAAAGTGTCCCTTCTTCTCGCCTGCAAGCCCATGAAAAATCTGCACCTTCAGCCCGCGTAGCCAATATGGCACATCGTTACCACACACAAATATAGCATCGCTATTAAAATCTTCTATATCTTTTAAATTTGTAGTTGTTAGCTCGTTTGCAAAGTTAAAATATTGTTCTATCTCTTTTGGAATATACCAGATATACTCTAGCCCTCTAGCTTTAAGCTCTTTTGCTAGGGGCTCGTATATTCCAAAGGCGTAAGGTAGGTTACAAAATAGTACACACTTCATGGCAGTTATATCTTATCTTTATCGCTACTTTTAGATAGTAAATACACAATACTAAAGGTGTAACCATAAAAGAGTATAAAAAATCTAGTTGTAAATATAACAACATCGGTTTGTATGTGTATAAAAGAGATTGCAACTAAAAGTATTAGCAGTATATACTCGCTCTTTAGTGCCTCTTTAAATTGGGTGTAAAACATATAGAAAAGTACAAAAACACCTAGTATACCAAACTGCATCCACATAAACATAATTACATTATGCGGGTTAAATTGCCCAGAGCCGTTACCTAAGCAGTCGTTAAATAGCTTTTTAGACTCTTTTTCGCCTATAAGCTTGTTAAGCTCTATAATGCTGTCGCCTGTTCCTATGCCTATAATTGGACTTGTTTTGCCAATTTCGTATGCGTAATTCCAAAATTCAAATCTGCAAGAGAGCGCTGTACGGCCAGGGTGTTTTTTGTCTTCTATTTGCTTTTTTAGATCAAGCTTTTGCATAACCTCTATTGTTTGGTTAATTCTGTTTTGAATAGGCTTATTTAGGGTGTAAATAGCAATAAAAAGTATAGCTGTTGCTGCAGTAATAGATAAAAGTTTATATAAAGATAGACCATATCTTTTAATTAAAATTACTAAAACTACAAATAAAAATAGCACTAAGCCCGTTCTTGATTTTGTAATTAAAAGAGCATAAATATCTACAAACAAAATTGGTAAAAGTATTAAATTTTTAAAATTGATTTTGTATAGGTAGTAAGATGTTGCAAAAACTAGCATAAACGCTATTGTATTTTTGTGCATAAAAGGGGCTTTGTTATCTGTGTAGCTCATAGGTATTAGGTTGTATTTTATTAGTATAATTAGTACAGAAGTTATAGCCAAAGAGCTAAGAAGTGCGTATAGTGCGTACTTTAAGTACTCTTTTTTAGCCATTGTAAATACAACTGGAGCTACTAAAAATAGCAGTACTCTCTCTGATATTCTTACACCTCCTCTTATATTTTCGCTCCATAAAATACCAGCATAAAAGAGCAGTATATATATTAAAAACATTAAAATTGCTCTATTAGATACAATTAAATTAAATTTCTTTTTGTAATCTTTTGTAGCAATAGCTAAGATTAGTAATATAGCAGCTAATACAGTTGTTGCTCTGTGGTTAAATGGTAGTACAAAGCCCATTGCAACAATTATGTAATTTGCAAATATATATAGCTTCTCTCTTAAGCTACTACCCATCTTGCCCTCCGCTTAGTGCAAAGTTATTTTTAAATGCAGCACTCTTGCTAACCTCAGCGTAGCTTCCTGCTTCTACAATTTTACCCTCGCTTAAAACCACTACAAAGTCGGCATTTTTAATGGTATTTAGCCTATGTGCAATTACTATGGTTGTTTTTTGCTTCATTATCTCTTCTAGCGAGCTTTGTATCATGTTTTCTGTATCTGCATCTAGTGCCGAAGTTGCTTCATCTAATACAAAAAGTGAGCCATCTTTATAAATTGCGCGAGCTAGGGCTAAACGCTGTCTTTGACCGCCCGAGAGCTTTTTACCATTTTCGCCAACAAGATAGTTCTCTTTTTGCTCTAAGTTCTCTATAAACTCGCAATGTGCTAAGGCAATTGCCCTATTGTATCTATCTTTATCAAACTCTAAGCCATAGATGATATTCTCTTTAATCGTGGCATTAAAGATACCAGCACCCTGATTTACATACGAAATCTCATCTCTAATGCTATTTTTATCTAAACTTTGAGCATCTTTAGAGTTTACTAAAATCTCTCCGCTATTTGGCTCTCTAAATCCAAATAGAAGCGTTAATATAGAGCTCTTACCAGCACCTGTTTTACCTACTAACGCAACAGTATCGCCTTTGTTTATCTTAAAGTTTATATCTTTTAAAATCTCTTTTTCATCTATGCTTAAATTCGCACCCCTAAACTCTATAGTCTCTATTTTAGAGCCAAGTTTATCTAGATTTTTCTGCTCTTGAGGCATATTTAAAATAGTCTCTATTCTTTGAATATACGAATCTAGCATATTTAAAATAATAGAGTTTCTAGTAACAACTTTAATTGGTGCATACAGCATTAAAAGTGCGGTTAAAAAGGCAAAAAAGTCTCCAACACTCATACCATCTTTAACTACCGATAATCCACCAAAAAATACAACCGAAGCGATTGCAAGCGAGACAAATAGCTCCATAATAGGCGAAGTTGCCTCTTGGTATTTAACAAGCTTTAGTTGAAACTTCTTATAATCATCTAAAAAGGTGTTAAATTTTTGCTCTTCTAGCTCTTGATTGTTATAAATTTTTACCAAATCTAAGTGTGTAAAGGTTTCGTTTATGCTATTAGATAGGTCGCTTACCTTCTCTTCGGATTTTTTTACATACGATTTTACTCTTTTTCCTAAAAGCTTAATAGGGTAGATAATTATTAGCGAAAAGCCAATAGCAAGTAAAGATAGCTTCCAGTTTAGGTAGATAATCATAGCTAAAAGTGAGAATATAGTCATTATACTTGTTATGTATTTAGGTAGCGTTTTTACAATAATTGTAAATAGATTAAGAAGAGTTTGTATAATATGTGCATTAATATCGCCAACTGTTTTGTTGTTAATTGCAGCAAATTCTGCGTTAATAGACTTTTTAAACATTTGCACTCTTAGCTCTTTAATAATCTCTATTCCTATGTAGTTAGCCAAGTAGCTACTAAAAAATCTAAAAAAGCCTCTTGATAAAAAAACTAAAATTATAAGAAGTGGTAAAATATATAGCATCTGCTCATCTTTTGCAACAAAGATGTTATTTAGTATTGGCTTCATCATATACGCACCAAGAGCCGATGTTATAGCAACACCAACCATAAAAATAAATGTGTATATAATTTTGGTTTTATACTTTTTTAAATAGGGTTTTAAAAAGTTAACTCCATACCACTTATTGCTCATGTACCTACCTTTGCATCTATGATGCTAAAGTTTTTATTATGGTTATGTGACTCGTTAGGTGTCTGCCAATCGCCATAAACTTCTTTTAAGTAGTTAGCGTAGCTCTTTGGTACTTTACATCTATGACCATAAAAGTCTATATACTCTAAGCCATCTTTTAAAAACGAAGCATCTACCCTATTAATTTGCCCATCTGCATACCAGTATAGCATATCTTTGTGTGTGTATTTAAAAAATATATCTAATCTCATAGACTTTAGCCCAAAGTACTTTTTAACCTTTATTTTTGCAATATGTAGAGAGCTTTCATTTGTAAAAAATATATCGCTTATAGGCTTATTTTTGTCGCTTCTAGAGCTATTAGACTCTTTAAATGTTAAAAGTTTAGTTTTGTATCTATATTTTTGCTTTAGCTCTTTTAATATTTTAGAAACTTTATCGTAGTCATCTTCGTTTAGTAAAGATATATCTATATCGTCATCCCACGGAATAAAACCTTTGTCTCTAACTGCACCAAGAAGTGTGCCAAAATCTAAGTAATAATCTATGCCATATTTGTCTAATAGTTTTATAGTATTTAGTAGCAATGTGCTTGCTAATGCAATATTTTTTTTACTATTTAATTTATTATCAAACAAATAAAAGCCTTTTTAAATGATATTTTAACTAAAATAGTTGACTTTTATATTATAAATAATTAAAAAAAGAAGTTTTATGAAAAAAATTATAACATACGGCACATTCGATATGTTTCATATTGGGCATCTAAAGCTTTTACAAAGATTAAGTAATCTTGGAGACGAGCTAATAGTTGCAGTATCTACTGATGAATTTAATACCCAAAAAGGAAAAACTACTCTAATTCCTTACGAGCAAAGAGCCGAGATTGTGGCTAATATTAAGTGTGTAGATATGGTAATACCAGAACACTCTTGGGAGCAAAAAGTAGAAGATATAAAAAAATACAACATTGACACCTTTGCAATAGGCGACGACTGGAATGGAGAGTTCGATTTCTTAAAAGAGCACTGCAATGTTGTTTATCTGCCACGAACTAAAGATATATCTACAACAAAACTTAAAAAATCACTAGCAAATTTCTTATCTATTCCAAAAGAAGATATACTAAAAGCTTTCGAAATAATAGAGGCTCTAAAGAGAGATTTAGAGTAGCTCTTTAGCCATATTGTGTATTAATTCGGGCTCTATTTCTCTAATTGATAGGTCTTTTTTATTTAGTTTATATGGGTTAACTTTTGAGCTTGATTTAATAACTTTATTTATATTTGTTTGGTAGACTCTCTCTACTGGGGTTGGGCCAAATATTGTTATGCTTTTTGTGTTTAATGCCCATGCCATGTGTGTTGGGCCGGTGTCGTTGCCTATAACTAAATCTGCTCTAGCTATTAGCTCTTTTAGCGAGTTTAGCGTTAGTTTTGGTAGAACTTTTGCGTAAACTGAGTTCTCTTCTATCCACTCGGCTCTAGTTCTCTCTTCGTCGTTGCCCCAAACTATTAGTACATTCTCTTTTAGCATATCGGCTAATTTTGCAAAACTCTCTTTAGGGTAGTTTCGGCTTGCCCATGTAGAGCCAATTACAAATACTACATTTTTTCTAAAAATATTAAAACAACTATTTAGCTCTAGGTTAGTTTTGTAAAATAAAAATGGCTTCTTATTTAGAATATCTTCTTTTGTTATCTCTACACCTAGTGGTTCGCCTAGCACTTTGGCATTTCTATCTATTGTGTTTGCAGCGTAGTCTATATCTACTTTTTGTGTGTAAAATGATGATGCTAGTTTCTCTCGTATAGAGTCTTTACTAAAGCCAGCAATATTTTTGCTAAATACTTTAGCTACAAGTGCAGATTTTATTAGCCCTTGGGCATCTATAACTAAGTCGTAATGCTCTTTTGCTTTTGCTTTTATCTCTTTAATTTCGTTAAATATTTTAAATTTACTCTTTTTAAGGCGTTTAAGGTTTACTGTTATAATGTTATCTATATCTGGGTTACCCTCTAGTACGGGTGCAAACGCCTCTTCTACTATCCAGTCTATTGTAATATCTTCTCTTTGAGACTTTATAAATTGCAAAGCAACCATTGCATGTATTATGTCGCCCATTGCAGAAAGTTTAACTATAGCAACTCTCATCTTGTGCCTTTTTTTAGCGTATTTTAGCATAATTAACATATAGTTAATAAACGCTCGGTACAATTGCACTAAAAAAGGTTTACAATGGATAAATACTCAAAAAAATTTGTAGCTCTACACTGGGTGCATGGGGCAATACTTACATTTTTACTAGTTGGTGCAACGCTTAAGTTGCCACATTTACCAAAAGTAGGAGGCGATTTAAGCCCATATAAGATGCACATAATTGTAGGTGTAATTGCTTTAATATTGCTAATTATTAGAGTTATTTTGGCTAAAAAAGAGCCAGAGTTTACGCTATATAATAGCCCTAAAGATGCTCTAGTAAAGTGGAATCACCGCTTAATTTACCTATTTACAGCAGTTACTGCTATTAGTGGAATGGCAACTGCAAAGATATCTAACTTAGGTGCTGTTGTTCTTGCTGGAGCAAAGGCTACTAGCTATACAGGTGCTACTACTGTGGTTGCAAACTTAGCATCGCTTCACTCTGTATCTTCTAAGATTTTAATGGCTCTAATTGCTATGCATATAGTTGGTGTTGTTGCATATGTGGTTACAAAAAAAGATAATGTAATAAAAAGAATGTGGTTTTAAGCAAGAAGCTTAACCACATTATAAGTAATAAATGACAACACCCAAGCGGTTGTTGTTGTAAATATAAACAGGTACACTAAGTACCTAAATCCTCCAGCTTCTTTTACAAATACACTACTAGCCGCAAGGCATGGCAGATAAATCATAACAAATACTATAAAGCTAAGTGCAGCTGCAATATCTATGTTTTTTCTTAAAATCTCTTTTAGGGTGTCGCTACTTTCGTCTACTTCGCCAACTGAGTATAAAACTCCTAAAGTCGATACTACTACCTCTTTGGCTGCTAGCCCAGTCTCTAGTGCTACTGTTAATCTCCAGTCAAATCCAAGTGGTGCAAAAAAGGCCTCTGTAGATTTGCCAATTACCCCTAGATAGCTATTCTCTAGTAATTTAGAGTTTAGCTCGTTTTCTAAATTTTGCTTTTGCTCTTTGCTTTGAGCTTGCTCTATTTTAGTCTGATAGCTCTTTGTAAGTGAGCTATTTTTTGGATAGTTACTTGCAAACCAAATTAGCATAGATGCTGCTAAGATAAATGTACCAGCCTTCTTTAAGTAGCCTAAAGCTTTAGAGTAAACAGTGTGCCAAAGTAGCTTAATTGAAGGCATACGGTATCTTGGAAGCTCCATTACAAATGGCTCATCTTCGCCTTTAAATACAAATACTCTTAGCGCTTTTGCCATAATTAGCCCTAAAAGTGCACCACTAATGTAGATTAAAAATAGTATATTTCCTGCTATCTCTTGGCTAAAGAATGCACCTATAAATAGTACATATATAGGTAATCTTGCTCCACAACTCATAAAGCCTAAAATAAATAGTGTTATTAGCCTATCTTTCTCGCTCTTTAACGTTCTAGCTGCCATATATGCAGGAACAGTACACCCAAAACCAGTAACTAGTGGTATAAAGCTCTTTCCGTGTAGTCCAAATTTATGGAAAAACCCATCTAATATAAATGCAACTCTGCTCATGTACCCTGTTGTCTCTAAGAGGGCTATACCTAGGTATAAAATAACAATATTTGGCAAAAACAGCAGCACTGCTCCAACACCAGATATTATACCATCTACAATTAAGCTTCGTAGCCCATCGTTACTTATAAAACTACCAACAAAGCTACCAAAAGAGCTAATAGCGCCATCTATATAGTCCATAGGTAGTGCTCCAAATTCGAATGTTAACTGAAACAGCCCCCACATAAAGAATAGAAATATAGGAATACCAAAATATTTATGCATTAAAATAGAGTCTATCTTTTGCGTTAGTGTTAAGCTTTTAGATTTAGATTTTGCACTTAGTACCTCTTTTGAGATACCTCTTGCAATTGCGGCGTGCTCGGCTAGTTTAATCTCTTTTATATCTTTGCTATCGTGGTGTGTGTAGATGTGCTCTCTTGAGTCTATTAATAGTGGGTAAAGCTCTATCATAATAGGGTTTTCGTGTAGCTTTTTGTATAGTTTTGTATCTTCAAAAAGTAGCCCAATTGCCACTTCTGTATTTGTTAAGTCGCCATAGCTAAAACCCCTTTCGTTTAAGAAGTTCTCTATTTTTATTAGCTCCTCTTCGACAGGGTCAGAGAAGATTACATTAGATACCTCTCGCTCTTGTTTATCTGCCTCGTTATGAAGTAGCTCTAAAAGCTCTTCTACCCCTTGCCCACTCTTTGCTGATACCTTTATTACTTTAACACCTAAAATCTTCTCTAGCTGTTTTGTATCTATATGTATATTATCTTTCTCGGCCTCATCGCTCATGTTTAGCGCTACTACCATCTTTTTATTTAGCTCTAAAAGCTCTAGCGTTAATAGTAGGTTTCTTTGTAGATTTGTAGAGTCAACTACATTTAAAATAAGGTCGTAATCTTCGTTAACTAAAAACTCTTTTGCTACCTTCTCTTCTTGTGTAAAGCCATCTATCGAGTAGGTTCCTGGCAAATCTATTAAATCAAATAGGTGGCAGTGGTGCTCAAAACATACCTCTAGTTTATCTACAGTTACCCCAGAGAAGTTACCAACCTTTACGCTGTTGCTACCACTTAGTGCATTAATTAGCATAGACTTACCAACATTTGGCTGCCCTGCTAAAGCTATTTTAATTGCTTCTAAACCACTTTTTATAGGCTCTTTATTCTCGAATGTGCAGTGGTTTTTGCCTCTTTTCCTTTTTCTTTTACCTATATGTTCGTCGTTACAACTATTGCACTCCATATTAAACCTCTACTTCTATATTTTGTGCCTCTTCTCTTCTTAAGGCTAGTAGAGTTGTATCTACCATTATCTCTATATTAGATTTTGTTAAAGAGCAATCTATTAGCGTTACTTCTGCACCTTTGCTTAGCCCAAAAGATAGAAATCTTTGCTTCATCTCTTTAGTTCCATCTACAGATTTAACAATTGCACTTTGCCCTTTTTTTAATTTACTTAACTTCAAAACTCCACCTTTATAGTTATCTGGTAGTAATGATAACGAATATCATTAAAAATAAACTTAATTTATTTAGATATAATTTCGAATGTTTAAAAATATTACAGCATTAATTATATCGGCACTAATTTTACTCTTTATCTCTTTGGCCATCTATAAGCACAATACAAAGCCTCTAGCGGTTTTAATACAAGCTGGACACGAAGGCAGAAGTAATGGAAATACAGGCACATCTTATGGTAAATATAAAGAGGTAGAGTGGAATATTATAGTAGCTAACGAGGTGTCTAAAACTCTAAATAAGTGGGGTATAGATACAAAAAGAGTAGGAGCAAAGCTCCCAAATATTAAAGCAAAAGTTGCAATCTCTATACATTTTGATGGCGCAACTAAGCGTTGTAGCTCTGGTGCTAGCATTGGATATGCAAATAGCAACTCTAAAGAGCTAGCTAATAGATGGAAAAAAGCTTATAAAAAGGTATTTCCTTTTAAGTGGCATAAAGATAACTATACTAAAAATTTAAGTGAATATTACGGATTTTACGAAGTTAAGGCAGATAAGTTTTTAGTTTTAGAGCTAGGCGAGATTAGCTGTAAAAGGCAAATTAGGTGGTTAGAGCCAAGATTAAAAAAGATAGCTCACCTAATTGCAGCAACTATAGCAAAAGATTTTGGCATTAATGCCCATATTAAATTTTAACTAATTAAGCACCTTAAGAATCGCCTCTGCTAGGGCCTCTTTTTCTATTTTTCTTATTAGTTGATTATACTCATTAAAATCTAGCGAGCCCTTGTTTATGCTTTTTTGCACAATTATCTCTCCGCCATCGAGTTCGCTTGTAACATGGTGCACTGTTACACCACCCTCTTTATGGCTGTCGTTGTAGCTGTTTTCTATGGCATTTAAGCCTTTGTGCCTAGGTAGTAGCGAAGGGTGCAAATTTATGGCATTTACATTAGATGTAAAAGTAGGAGTTAATATTTGCATAAATCCAGCTAATACAACTAGCTCTGCACCAGAGTTTTTAATATCATCTACTATGGTTTTATCGAATATTTTTCGAGATATGTAACTTTTAGTAGCACGAATAATTAGTGGTATTTTATACTCTTTAGCATATAAAATTCCACCTGCATTTGGGTTATTAGTAAGTGCTAAAACCACCTCTAGCTTACTTTTGTGTAAGTTTTCTAAAATATATTTAAAATTTGTTCCGCTTCCGCTAAATAATACTGCAATTTTTTTCATAAAAATATTTTATCTAAATTAGCATAAAAGATACAGAAAAATGAATTTATAGTGGTATAATGGGAATATGTCTACTGGGAGGTGGGTTATGAAAAAGTATATTATGTTAGGGGTTAGTGCTATTTTATTTCTTGGTTGCGAAGGTATAAGTGTTAGTGGCTTAGGTAGTAGTGGTAAATCTTGCCATGGCGCAAAAGTTAAAATAGACGAAGGTCAAGACGCAACAGCTAATAACAATAATGCAAGAGCTGGTAATAGTGGCACCAACACAGGTGGTACAACTAAGCATAATATTCCTGCAGTCTCAGATAGTTTTAAACAAGCTCTAATAGATGCTGTAAATGCTGTAAGAGCAGATACGCAAGATTGTGGAGCTAAAGGTATTTTTGAGCCAGCACCCCCACTTAAATGGAGCCAAAAACTATACAAAGCAGCGTACGAGCACACTAGAGATATGGCTTTGCACGCTCATGTAGAACACTCTGGAACAGGCTTAGCGAGTGATTGGACTGCGCAAGATTTAAACTTAAATAGAGCAAGCAAATTTTATGAGCGTGTAGCAAATGCAGGGTATATTTTTACAAAAACTGCCGAAAATGTTGCAGCAGGAACAAATATAGATACAGCTCAAGATGTTGTAGATGCATGGATGAAAAGCGACGGACACTGTGCTAATTTAATGGATAAAGACTACGAAGAGTTTGGTGTATCGCTAGTTGAGTACAATAGTAAATACCGCTACTACTGGACGCAACTATTTGGTTCAAGATAATTTGATATAATATGGTCATTAAATATAAGGACCATATATGGATTTAGACGATTTTAAAGAGAGTTCACATGTAGAAGACCGCCGCTCCTCTCGTGGTGGTTTTGGTGGGGGCGTTAGTATGCGCTCTTTATTTATGTTAGCTCCAATAATTAGAATGCTACTTAAAACAAAGTTTGGCTGGGCAATTATAGGGGTTGGTGCATTTTTATATTTTAGTGGCTTTAACCCACTATCTCAGGCGGGTGGTAGCTCTAAGGTAACAGCAGACGACGAGAAAAAAGCTGTATTTATTAAAAAAGTTTTAGCAACAACCGAAGATATCTGGGGGCAAATTTTACCTAAATATGGAATACGATACAAAAAGCCAAATTTAGTTTTATATCGTGGTAAAACAACAAGTGGGTGTGGCTTTGCTTCGGCTCAGATGGGTCCATTTTACTGCCCAGCAGATCAAAAAGTTTACCTAGATTTAGGCTTTTTTGATGAGCTAGCAAGAAGACACAACTCGCCAGGCGATTTCGCACAAGCATATGTTTTAGCACACGAAATTGGGCACCATATTCAAAATATGCAAGGAACGCTTCAGAAGGTTCAGCAAGTTCAGCAAAGATTTGGTAACTCACCAAAAGCAAATGCACTGCAAGTTCGAGTAGAGCTACAAGCAGACTGCTACTCTGGCGTATGGGCACACCACGCACAAAAGAGATTTAGAGTTCTAGAGCCAGGTGATATTAACGAAGCACTTAGAGCAGCAAGCTCTATTGGTGATGACACACTGCAAAAAGAGGCACAAGGTTATGTTGTGCCAGATAGCTTTACACACGGAAGCTCACAGCAAAGAGTAGAGTGGTTTAAAAGAGGTTTTATTAGTGGTGACTTAAGAAGTTGCAACACTTTTAATTAACCCCTTTTAATACCTTTATCTTATTTAGTAGGTAATCTTGTGTAGATTGCGAGTCTCTGTAGAAAAACAGCAAAGACTCAGCCTCTTTAAGAAGCTCTTTAGGCAGACTATATGTCTCTACGCCTTTAATTAGAGCTAGTATATACTCTTGTGTATATTTAGATATATGAGTCTGCATTAACTGCTTATATGCATCTAGCGCATAGTTATAGTATTTTTGAGCCAACTCTAAACTCTTATAACTTTTAGTATATTTTTTGGCAATAGACTCTAAAGATTTTGCACTTTTGCATAAACCCTCTATATCTATATTAGTAACTACTTCGCTCTTTTGAGTCTCTTCTTTCTCTCTTGTTCTATCTACAAACTCTCTATAGATAGTTAAAGATTCTCTATTAAAACCAAGTTTTAACGCACTTTTATACTCTTTTGCCGCACTATCAACTTTACCTACTACTTCGTAAGTTAGTGCCATTACCATATGGTAGTTAGCCAAATTACTACGCTTAATTAGTGTATATTTTGTTCTTAAATACAAAAGTGCCTTAACAGCATCACTACTATTTTCGTTTTTTAGTATGTTATATGTATTTTTTATATATGGACAACTACTAGTAATTGCAATTTTTTTTATCTGTACATGTATAAGTTTTTCTAAAATAATTTTTTTAGAGTTTATGGCTTTAGCCTTTGTTAGGTGGCTCTTTAGCATGCTGATATCGTTATCTAAATATTTAATTACTTGACTTTTATTTAACATAATATGCCTTTATTATTAGCGTTAATGCCATAATATCAACATATTTATTTATATAAGCTTAAAAGTATACATTATATGGAACTATTTATTCTCTTTGAGTATTTTTATCTTGTTTATTAGGTAATCTTTTGTTTGGTTTGTGTTATCTAATGTTTTAGCTAAATTAAAAGCTTTATCTAAAAGAGCTAAAGGCATATTAAATGTCTCTACAGCTTTTATAAGAGCTAGAATATAGTCGTTTAAGTGCTCTTTATGAGTATTTGCTAACTGTTTATATAAAATAAGTGCCTCTTTATAGTATAGCTTAGCAAGGTCTCTATTTTTTACTTTAGTAGAGTTATTAAGATATTTAGCAATCATCTCTAAAGATTTTGCGCTTTTTGGTATATTTTGGGGGTCTATGTCTGTTTTTATTTCAAAAGATTTATTTGCCTTTTTCTTTGGCTCTTTTTTGTTAAAGTAGTTTAGCTCTCTAGAGCGCTCTGTAAATGCTTTATAGGCACTAAAAACATATTTAGAAGGGTTAAGTTTTAGCAATTTTTTATACTCGTTAGAGGCACCTATATTTATATTTAAAATTTCGTAAAGTATGGCTCTGTATATATACATATCAACAAGAGCCTCTTTGGAGCTATAGGTATTTATGCTATTTAGATAAATAAGTACTTTTTTAACAATACTACACTCTTCTTCTACCAATAAGGGCTGAACTTTTGATATATCTTCATTAGTACTATTAATAGATATCTCTTTTAATTTATAAAAAAGCAATTTATCTCTAATAACTTTTTTAGACTCTAAAGTTGAAGCATTTTTATAGTAATCTTTTAAAGTATCTATATCATTTTTAATATGCTCATAGGCAACTTTGTTTTGTGTATACTGTTTTTGCATCTGAAACATAGTAACCTCCTTTATGGTATAGTGTATTTACTTTATTGTTTATTTTATCAATAATTTATATTTTTTATAAAAAGGGTGTCAATATGAAATCTTTATTAATATTTATATTTCTTATAAACATAATTTATGCACAAAATTTAAAAATTGCTGTTGCTGCTAATGTAAGTAGTGCTATGAAAGATTTAGTAAAAGCATACAAAATTAGTAATAGTAAAACTAACATAACCGTAACTATTGGAAGTAGTGGCAAATTAGCAGCGCAAATATTACATGGAGCACCTTACGATATTTTTTTATCGGCAAATACAAAATATCCTTTAAACTTATATAAAAAAGGTGTATCAAAAGTAGCGCCAAAAGTTTATGCTAAAGGAACGCTAGCCCTATTTACAACAAAAGGTGTAGATATATCAAACGCTTTAGAGTCTTTAACTAATGAAAATATAAAGAAAATAGCAATTGCAAACTACAAAACAGCACCCTATGGGCAAGCAGCTAAAGAGGCACTAATAAGTGCAAAGTTATATGCAAAACTTATGCCAAAATTTGTATATGGCGAATCTATTGGACAGACATTTATATTTACGCTAAAAGCTACCGATGTTGGCATTGTTGCTAAATCGCTGCTGCTATCTAAAGAGATGGCAAAATATAAAGAGGGTAAAGATTTTATAGAGATAGATAGCTCGCTATATAATCCAATAGAGCAAGGAGCAATTTTAATAAGCAACACCAAAGAGGCGCAAAATTTTTACACCTTTTTATTTAGCAAAGAGGCAAAAGATATATTTAAGCATTATGGTTATATAGTTAAGTAATGCTAGATTTAATATTTAATATAGACTATACACCTTTTTTAATATCTTTTAAACTTGCGCTTATTACTACTGCTATCTTATTTTTTATAGCCTTGCCACTTGCTTGGTGGCTAAGCCAAAGTAGCTCTAAATTTAAACCCTTTATAGAGGCAATTAGCGCTATGCCAATTGTTTTACCACCTTCGGTTTTGGGCTTTTATTTGCTGATTGCATTCTCTAAAGACTCTGCTTTAAATGTTTTTAATTTAGAGCTACTTTTTAGCTTTAAAGGGCTTGTAGTTGCTAGCTGTTTTTACTCGTTTCCATTTATGCTACAGCCACTTCAAAGCGGTTTTGAAGCACTTAAAAAATCTATGATAGAAGCTAGCTATGTAGCAGGTAAAAGCTCTTTAGCTACTCTTATATATGTTGCTTTGCCAAATATAAAGCCCTCTTTACTAACGGCTCTTATTATTACTTTTGCACATACTGTTGGCGAATTTGGGGTTGTTTTAATGGTTGGTGGCTCAATTCCTGGCCAGACAAAAGTAGCCTCGGTTGCAATTTACGAAATGGTAGAGACTATGGATTACAATAGCGCACACATCTACAGTGCAATTATGCTACTTATTAGTTTTGTAGTTTTAGCAAGTGTATATATTTTTAACCGCAAATCTAAACTAAAGGCTCTGTAGTGGTAGAGATAAAGATAAAAAACTCTATTCTAGATTTAGAGCTATCTATAAAAAAGGGCGAGCTTATTGCAATTACGGGCGATAGCGGAAGCGGTAAAACAACTCTTTTAAGAGTATTAGCTGGGTTAGAAAATGCTAGTGGTAATATAGTTGTACAGGGCAATAGTTGGCTTAAGAACAATAGTTCACTACCTGTACAAAAGCGCTCTATAGGCTTTGTTATGCAAGATTACGCACTATTTGAGAATATGAGTGTAATTAAAAATCTGCTATTTGTAAATAACGACTATAACTTAGCAAAAAGGCTACTAAAGAGTGTTGACCTTTGGGATCTAAAGAGCCGCAATATTGCATCGCTAAGTGGTGGGCAAAAGCAAAGAGTAGCTCTTACTCGCGCAATTATTAAAAAACCAAAACTTCTACTACTAGATGAACCACTCTCGGCACTGCACCCATCGCTTAGGTACACTTTGCAAAAAGAGATACTGCAACTTCATAAAGAGTTTAACCTAACTACCATATTAGTAACGCACGACATTAGCGAAGTTGCAGCTATGGCAAATAGGGTTATAAACCTTAAAGACGGAAAGATAATATCGCAAAAAAGTCTAGAAAATAGCACAAATGAACAACCGTTAATATTAGCTCAAATAGTCGATAAGGCGAGTAATAGTAATAAATATCAATTTATTGTAAGTGTAGCTGGCTCAACCATTGCAATTGCAGTTGAAAAAAGTAAATTTAATAGCTATAATGTTGGTGATTTTATAGAAGTAGGAGTTAGCTTATGATAAAACTATACGGCATAAAAACATGCGGTAGCGTAAAAAAGGCGCTTAAATTTTTTAAAGATAACAGTATAGAGTTTGAGTTTATAGACTTTAAAAAAGAGCAACCCTCTTGCGAAAAGATAGACTACTGGATAGAAAAAGTAGGTATAAGTAAGCTATTTAACTCGCGTGGCACAAAGTACAGAACGCTAAAATTAAAAGAGCTAAATCTAGATAGTAGCGATAAAAGAGATTGGCTTTGTAAGGAGTATTTGCTAGTTAAGCGCCCAGTTATAGAGCTTAAAAATGGAGATGTTTTAGTAGCATATGACGAAGAGTTATATAAAGAGGTATTTAATGCATAATACACACAAAGCTATCGACCCTTCTCTTAGTGGCAAGGTAGTAGAGTTCTCTAATGGCTACGCAAAAGTAGAGCTAAAGACAACTAGCCAAATGTTAGCAGATAGTAAAGGCCTAATACACGGAGGCTTTACATTTAGCGCGGCAGATTACTGCGCAATGGTGGCAATTAATAAGCCAAATGTTGTTTTAGTTGGTGCAGATGTTAAATTTTTGGCCCCAACAAAACTAGAAGATACAGTAATTTTCGAAGCTAAAGTGCTAGAGCAAGAGTGCCCAAAAGCCAAAGTAGAAGTAGTTGGTAAAGTAGAAGACAAAGAGGTTTTTAAAGGCATTTTTAAAACATATACAACCAAGGAGCATATACTTAAATGAAAGAGATAAAAATAGACACAACAATAGCAACATTGCTAAACGATTACGATAATATGAAAGAGATTTTAATAGACATTAACCCAAAGTTTAAAAAGCTAAATAACCCAATTCTAAGAAGAACGCTAGCAAAATTAGCAACTGTTAAGCAAGCTGCAATAATAGGCGGTATGCAACCAATAGATCTACTAAATCGCCTAAGAGAAGCAGTAGGGCAAGAGCCAATAGATGCTAATCTTAGCGAAGTTCAAGAAGATACTACACAAGAGGCACCTAGTTGGCTAAACCTAGAAAATGTAAAACAAACCTTAGATGCTAGCGAACTGCTAGATAACCAAAAAAACCCACTAGCAGAGGTTAATATTGCACTTAAAAAAGCAGATTCTAATGCAATAATAGCCCTAAAATCAGACTTTATGCCAGAGCCACTAATAGAAGAGTTTAAAAAACAGGGCAAAAGCCTATATTGCAAAAAAATTAACGACGACGAATTTATAACATATATTAAACAGTAGCAAATTTGCAGGTTTATATCTTTTATTTGCCTATTGGATATATAAATTGTAGATTATAAATTAATGGATTAAAATGAAAGATACTTTAAAAAAAGCTTTACAATCGTCTTGGATAATTATAAAGCTTGTAATACCAATTTACATATTGGCAGATATTTTATATTACTACAATACACTTTCGTATGTGGCTTTTATAATAGAGCCATTTACATCAATTTTAGGTCTACCTGCAGAGGCCTCTTTGGCAATAATAAGTGGTATGTTTTTAAACCTATACGCTGCAGTCGCTTTTGCTGCACCACTTGATATGGATGCTCAGCAATGGAGCATATTAGCAATCTTTCTAGGTGTTTGCCACTCTTTAATAATAGAGAGCATGATATTAAAAAAGCTTGGAGTCTCAAATATATACTCTTATAGTTTAAGATTTTTTGGTGGATTAATTATAGCTTATAGTGCTACATTTTTGCCAAGCAGTCTATTTAGCTCTAATGCCCAAACTCAAATATTTGAGAAAGAGACATATAGCTCTATTGGTGAACTACTGATTAATTCATTTTTAAATGCATCTGTATTAACAGTTAAAATTATTTTGCTTATAAGTGCGCTAATTTTTATAATGAATTATATTAAAAATATGAACTTTATTAAAAATAGTACTAAAAATATTAGTAAAAGTTTTTCTATTATTGTTGGTATATTTTTAGGTATAACATATGGTGCAGGCATTTTAGTAAACGAAGCAAATAATCTTAAAAAGAGTGACCTATTTTTTATAGCTACTTTCTTAATGATATGCCATGCCATTATAGAAGATACTCTACTGTTTGTACTATTTGGAGCAGATTTTACAGTTGTAGTAGTAGTTAGAACTTTATGGGCTATACTCTTAGCATATCTGTTTACAAAGATTTATAAAGAAAAATAATATCTTAAATATTGAGCATCTTACGATATAATACCTTTATTTAAAAAGCCATAATAAAGAGGGTAATATAGTATGCAAACTTTACAAATAAGCTTAGACTACCTACCCCTTAAAACAGTACAAAATAGATACGAATTGCAAAAAGATATATACCCAAATATGTTAAAAAATTACTATTGGAGCAATGATTTTAGCGGCGAATATTATATAGCTCAAGCACAAATGGGCTTTATTGCAGTAACCGAGACTATTAAAGATATAGAGCTTTTAATTCCAGAGATACAGTTAAGTTACGCCATTTTAGATTTTGATAATTTACATATAAATCGCAAAGTAAAGAGGCTTTTAAAAAAAGAGAATTTAAATTTAATTATAGATGAAAATTTAGACTCTATTGCGCAGCAAATTGATAAAACGCATAAAAATAGCTGGGTTACACCAAAGTATATACAAGCTCTAAAAGAGGCAAACTCTTTAAATAAAAACTTTAAAGCAGTTGCTGTATATATTAAACAAGATGCGCAAATTATAGCTGGCGAAATTGGTTATTTTATAGGAAAAACATACACTAGTCTTAGCGGATTTGCACTTAGAGAAAAAAAATATAATAACTACGGAACTGCCCAGTTGGTACTACTAGCACAAAAGCTAAAAGAGCTAAAAATTAACTTTTGGAACTTAGGACACCCACACATGAGCTACAAAATAGCACTTGGAGCAAAGATATACACTAGAGAAGATTTCTTAAATAGATGGTTTGAGTCTATTTAGTTGTAAATTCATATCATAAATGTAAGAAAAGTTAACTAGAAAGCGAGAACTTTTAATTGTTGCAACTATGCAACAATTAGCTGTTATAATTATTTAAGTTAGATATATAATTATAGGAGCATATCATGAAATTTAAAATATTAATTTTAGCAATTTTAGTGGCAGTAACTTTAGATGCAAAAGATATTAAGGGCTCTAGTGATGTTGCTTTTTTAAAGCGATTTAAGGGTTCAGAGATTGTAGCCTATAAAAAAGTAAACTACGATAAGTTTATATTGCCTTTAGATACTTTAAAGAGGGTAGAAGGTAAAAAAGATAACCACAATAACAACTACTTTAAGCCAAAAAATTCTAAAGCTTTAGAGGGCGAGCATATAAGAATAGTATATAAAATGCCACCAAATACATCTGTTTTAGAGGCAATTAAAAACTACGAAGATGAAGTAGCAAGATTAGAAGGCAAGACTCTATTTAGTTGTCAAGAAGATAGTTGCGGCGGTGATATACATAGAGCTAGCGAGGGTGGAGGTGGCGATATGAGCTTGTTGATGTTTTTTGAACACGAAGAGGATTTAAAAACTTATACTAAAGAGTTCTCTGCAGGATCTTGCGCATTAATGGATAGAATAGATAAACTAAGCTATTTTAGTGCTAAGTTACCTAAAGTAAATGCTTATATCTCTGTAGCAGGATATATAGGACAAGGCTCTTGGTGTAAAGAGACAAAGAATCAGACATATATAGTTTTAGATGTAGTTATTAATAAAGAGCGAAAAAATAAGATGGTGCAAGTAAAAGCCAAAGAAATGAGAGAGAAAATTAAAAACGAAGGTAAAATAGCACTATATGGAATATATTTTGATACTGATAAAGCTACATTAAAACCAGACTCTAAGCCTACAATAGACGAGATAGCAAAGCTTTTAAAGAGTGATAAAAAACTAAAGCTACTAATTGTGGGGCATACTGATAATGTAGGAACATTTATCTACAATAAAGGCTTATCTAAAAAAAGGGCACAATCTGTAGTAAAAGAGCTTGCTTCAAAATACTCTATTAATGCAGATAGATTGCATCCAGTAGGTGTATCTTATGCCGCACCAATTGCACCAAATAGTACACAAGAAGGTAGAGCAAAAAATAGAAGAGTTGAGTTAGTAGAACTTAGCAAATAAGTTAATTAGGAGTTAAAATGAAAATAGTACTACTATCAATATTATCAGGTTTTTTACTAGCTAACTCTTTTGCATTAGATATGGTGTGCAAAAAAGTTAACAAAAAGGAGGTAGAAGAGATATTAGGTGTTAATTTTAAGAGTGCAACAGTTGGTAAATTGCCATTTGAGGCTCCTTATGATGTTAGTTTTTGTGAATATAAAAATGGTGTATTACCAGAGTTTAGTATCTATTACTTTGGTAATCAAGAGAGCTATAATACGGTAATTTCACCATTTAATAGCAAAAAAAAGTTAAGCAATTTAGAGTTTGATGCTCAAATTGCTTTAACACCAAAAAAGAAAAAGGTTGTTCAATTGGTTGCTAAAACTAAAAAAGGAGTTTTATCATTTATATTTGCAAATGGTATAAAAGATAACAATTATACAAAAGCTCTTAATTTAATTACGAGCTTAAGAGATAAATTTAAATAGGAGGAGAATATTATGAAAAAGTTACTATCGATACTAAGTATTACAGCAACTCTATTTATAGCAAATGGGTGTGGAGGTGTTGCAGACTCGATTAATAGTGCCACTAAAAATGGACTATTTGGAGACAATGGCTTTAGTAAAGCTATCGCAGATAGCACCACTACAACACTAAATATTAATGTTGATACTCAATATACAACATTAACTAAAATTGCATTTATAAGGTTAGATTTAACGCATCAAAGAATGGGTGATATAAAAATAGTTTTAATCAGTCCTAGTGGAACTTCTGCAATATTAGCAAACTATCGTGGAGGCAATAAAAATATAAAAGATATCTCTTTTAAAGATGATGCCAAAGAGTCTATAGTAAATTTTGATACAGCAACTTCAAAGTATAGACCAGAGCAACCACTATCTGTATTTATTGGTGAAAATCCTAAAGGTATTTGGAAGCTTAAGATTACAGATAGTGTAAATAATGCTAAAGTTGGTGTAGTTACAGGCCATGTATTCTTTATAAATGGAGATAAATAGTTAAAACAATTTTGTCACAATTTAGATATATAATTAAAAAAAAGGAGTTAATTATGAAAAGTTTAAAAAGTTTAGTAGCAGTTGGTAGTTTGGTTTTTTTAGTAGGTTGTGGTGGTGGAACTAGCTTAAATTATAATAGCGATAATGCAAGCAAACTCTCTCCACATAGAGAGAATTTTACAAAAACGCCTGCAAATAAGAGTCAAATGAATTTTGGTAAACAGCTTAATAGCGATCTTCAAAAATCAAAAATATAAAAACCTAAGGAGTTGCTATCTTATAGCCAACTCCTTTAAAGCTAAGTATAAAATCTTTATGCGTCTTATTTCGTAGTCTATATAGTAATGAGCGTAAAGAGAGTTCGCTAATATTTAATAAGCTTAAAATATCATCTTTTGGTACTACACTTGGTAGGTTTGTGGCTAATAGGTTTAGTAAGTTTTGCTCTTTAACTGTTAATGCAATCTCTTTTTTATCTCTATAGAGTTTATTTTTTAATATATTAAAACTGTACTCTTTGTCTAAAGTAACCTCTTTGGTTGTAACCTTTGGTGTGTTGATATTAGCTTTTAATCTTTTTTTAGCAAGCTCTAGTGTTGCTGTAATTTCATTTGGGCGATAGGGTTTTAAAAGGTAGGCAAAAGCGTCAGCATCTACGGCGTACTCTATCATCTCTTTTTCTGAGTATGCAGTCATAAATATAATTAAGATATTGCTTTTTATATTCTTTACCTCTAGTGCTACTTCTGCACCACTTTTTGAGCCTTTTATCATAATATCCATAAAGATAATATCTAAATTATCTGTGTGTATAAACTTTAATATATCATCTTCATTATCGGCAATATTGGTAACTTTAAAGCCCTCTACTCTCTCTATAATTGTCTTTAAATACTCTGCTGGAATTGGCTCATCTTCTACTATTAAGACATTCATTGTAATCCATTTATACTTTTTTAAATTATAACAAAAGCTTAGGGCAAAAGAGAGTTTAATGGCTATTTAAGGCTTACTACCAACCCTTTTTTAGTTTAAATTTATAACAGAGTCCATTTTTGGTATCTATATTTATATCAGCATTAAAACCTTTAGCAGCAAGAGTAATTAGCTTGTATCCAAAACCACTTTTTACTCTATCTATATTAGCTTTTAAGTTATCGCAGTAGATTAAGCAGTAGTTGTTGCTACATTTATGAAACTCTATATCTATCTTTAAGAACTCTACATTTTTATGCTTTATAGAGTTTGTAACTAGCTCATTTAATATTACACCTAGCCATATCATGCTATCCATAGGTAACTCGAGGTGGTTAATGTTGTAATTTATTTTTATATCTTTTTGGGCAACACTTTGCATAATGTGGTTTAGCAGTCTATTTACATAATCAGAAATATCAGCACTACTTGCACTATTTTGTTTGTATAGTATTTCGTGCAAAATTGCCATAGACTCTATTCTTTTTTGATTAGATTCTAAAAAGTTTTGTACACTTTTAGACTCTACCATATTGGCATTAAGCCCTAATATCGATGCTATTAAATTTAAATTATTTTTTACCCTATGGTGAATTTCGTTTAAAAGTATCTGTTGTCTTTTGTTTGACTCTTCAAGTCGTCTAATAGACTCTTCGATTGCTAAATTGTAAAAAATTCCAAAAGATATAATAAATAGATGAGCTATTATATAAGCAACTAAGTAGCCACTATTATGCAAAAAGGTATTATTTGGTAGTTTAAAATAGTAGTAACTAAAGTAAGAAATTAAAACTATATAAAATAGAGATAAATTTATAATAATTAACTTTTTACTCATTGATATATATGCAACAATAGGGATAAAAATAGCAAATATTATATTAAAATCTATTTTATGAACCTCTAGATATAAAATCTCTACTATCACAGATATCCAAAATAGCGATACCGCAGCGCTATTTAGCTCTTTATTTTTGCAAAATAGTAGATACGAACTTAGTGTTAATGTGCAGTATAAAAAGTCTATTATTGCATCGGCTTTTGTGCCAATAAAGGTATCTATAAAAAATGCGATAAGTGTTAAGAGGATAATTGTATTGTATGCTCCATATAAAAAGAGTTGCTTATAGTGAAGCTTTTTAAAACTTATAAAGAGCAAATATTCCCCTTTGTTGTGTTTTAAGCAGAAGAGAGTTTAATCTCTTCTACTTTTAAAAGTGGTAACTAACGCCAAGCATTACAGAGTGAGTTTTATAATTATTTACAGATCCGCTTACGCTTTTAGAAAAATCAAGTTTTGCATCTTCGTATTTGCTAAATCTATACTGTACTCTTGTGTGCCAATTTTTATTAATTTTATACTCTAAGCCACTACCTATAGTAAAGCCATATACAGTTGCTTTATCACTTAGTGTAACGCTATTAGCATTTGTGTAGCTTGCATCTAGTTTGGTGCCTGTTACCCCTACTAATCCATAAAAAAGTGTCGAGTTATTTTGCCCTAATACTTTACCAAGCTTACCATACAGTGCCACTTCGCCTTTTTGCTTAATATTAATAGTTGCTCCAGTAGAGTTACCACCACTATCTAATAAAGAAGCACTCTTTTTAATGTTTGTGTAGTTACCAGCTAGCTCTATACCAACTAGCCAATTATTTGCAGATAATTTATTGTACCCTACATATAATCCACCAATTAAACCACTAGGTTTGCTAGATGCTGTGTATCTACTAGCTGTATCTATATAAACATCAGATAGATAGGTTCTATTATTAAAATTTAAAGTACTATTTGCTTTACCTTTAATATACCCAATTTGTGCTCCAATATAAGGACCACTCCAGTTATCTGTAGTTACTGCAATTGGCGGAACATATGGAGGCTCAACCAACTTGCCACCTGCATTTAAACTTAAACTACCTAACGCTAAAACTACTGTTACAGATAAAAATATCTTTTTCATAATATACTCCTTATTTGTTATAAAACTATTATAACACTCAATTGTGGCAATTTTGCAACAGATGCAAAAGTAGCTATTTTAAGAGATATATAATACTAATCTGCTCTAGGCTTATAAAAGATTGGTTATAATTTCTTAAAAAGTGGGCTAATTGGTGCAAGATAAGTTAAATAATATATCAGAGCTACTTAACGATAAAAAGAGGTTATTAACCGATATTTATATAGAGATTCAGCAGTTATTTGAGCAAAAATATGGCTCTAATACTGTTGTTTTAATGGAGATAGGCTCGTTTTTCGAGATTTACGAGGTTAATAATAGCGAGTTAAAAGTTGGTAAGGCAAAAGAGATTGCAGAGTTTTTAAATATTCAGCTAACTCGTAAAAATAAGTCTATTATCGAGAACTCTATATCTAATCCGCTAATGGCTGGGGTGCCAAATTTTGCACTAGAGCGTTACTTAAATAGGCTTGTACAGAGTAAAAAATATACAGTTGTGCTAATACGCCAAAAGGGCGAGCCACCTAATGTTAAGAGATATCTTTCGAATGTTATCTCTCCTGGGACAAATTTTGACTATCAGGTAGAGTCTAGCGAGAACTACATTGTATCTTTACTAATTGGCGAAAATAGGGGCAGTTTTTATGCTGGTTATAGCGCTATAGATGTAACTACTGGAAAGTGTTATGCTAACGAGCTATTCTCTACAAGAGATGACAAAACTTATGCACTTGATGAGATATTTAATATGCTTCAGACATACACTACAAGCGAGGTTGTGGTTACTTACGATAGTAGTGTAGATAGCGAATTTTTGCAAAGTTATCTAGAGCTATCTAGCTACACCTGCAACGAAAATAGAAAGAGGGCAAAAATAAACTACCAAAACGAGCTTTTTGGTAAGATTTTTAATATAAACTCGCTTCTTAGCCCTATTGAGTATTTAGATTTAGAGCTATATCCATACGCAAGCGAGTCGTTAGCTATTTTGCTAGATTTTATTATAGATCACGATAGTGCAATTATAGAAAAGCTAAATAGAGTAGAGTTTTTGGGCTCTAAGCACTTTATGTATTTGGGTAATAATGCACTCGAGCAGTTAAATGTAATATCTAGAAATCCAGACGAAATTACGCTTTTAAAGCTTTTAGATTTAAGCTCTACACCAATAGGCAAGAGGCTGCTTAAAGAGAGGCTTCTAAACCCAATTGTAGATGCAAAAGAGCTAAATAGGCGCTATAGCTTAATACAAAAGCTACAAAGTGACTACCCAGATATAGAGACAATACTAAAGCAAATTTACGATTTAGAGAGAATTTTAAGGCGTATAAAGCTAAAGAAGCTACACCCATTTGAGATTAACTATCTACACGCCTCTTTATACTCTTTAGAGCAGCTATACACAAAAGTGCAAGAGTATAATTTAGATATCGAAAGCTTTAATTTAGCCGAGCTTCAGAAGTTTCGCCAGCATATAGAGCAAACTTTCGACTTAGATAAGAGTGCAAAGTACACAAAAGAGCAGATAGATAAAAATATATTTAAAAGTGGTGTTAGCATAGAGATAGATGCTCTAGAGAGTAGTATGCAAGAGCACTACTCTAAGCTAGAGCAAATTAGAGCTTATGTGGAGTCTATGTTCGAGAGTGGCACAAACATTGTGGGTATTGGCTTTTTAGAGAGCGAGGGCTTTTATATACACTTAACAAAAAACCGCTTTGCGCTTATAGAAGATAAGCTAGAGCAGGAGTTTATTACAATAGATAACTCTCACTATTTCTTTAGAGATTTTAACTATAAGCACTTAAAAAATAGCGTTAAGATTAGCTCTAAATTAATAGACGAAATATCAAGAGAGCATAGCTCTTTGCAGCTTAGAGTAGTTGCGCTAATTAAGCAAGTATTTAACGATGCTCTAAGCCAACTAGAGCACAACTATAGCGCATTAATAGAAAAGTTAATTGCCTTTATTGGCGAGATAGACTTTACAATAAGCGGCGCAAAGTGTGCTGTAACTTACAACTACACTAAGCCAGAGATAACAGAGGAAAAATCACTAGAGTTTATAGCCCTTCGCCACCCAATAATAGAGTCTAGAGAAGAAAACGGCATATATATTCCAAACGATATCTACTTAGGCGAAGATGCAAATTTAGTTACGCACAACCACATAACACTAGATGCAAGTAGTGGCAAAGATGTTAAGGGTATTTTGCTTTATGGAATTAACTCTAGTGGTAAAAGCTCGCTTATGAAGAGCGTTGGTATAGCTGTAATAATGGCGCAAGCTGGCTTGTATGTGCCTGCAGTATCTATGAAATTTAGCTTAGTAGATAAACTATTTACAAGAATTGTAAGTAAAGATAACCTATATAAGGGGCTATCGACATTTGCTATAGAGATGTTAGAGCTTAAAAATATCTTTAACAGAGCAACTGCAAATTCGCTTATATTAGGCGACGAAATAAGCCACGGAACCGAGACATACTCGGCACTCTCTATTGTTAGCTCGGCAATTAGTCGTTTAAATAGTATTGGTAGCTATTTTATATTTGCCACGCATTTGCATCAGCTTCCGCAGATTAAGCAGATAAAAGAGCTAGACTCTTTAATAATGCTACATCTTGGTGTAACTTATGATGAGGTAAACGATAAATTAATCTACAACAGAAAGCTAGAGATGGGTAGCGGGAGTACGCTATATGGGCTAGAGTTTGCAAAAGCCTTGCATTTAGATAAAGAGTTTTTAGATTTAGCATACAACATAAGAAAAGAGCTAACTAACGACTATAGCGAAGTAGAGCTGCTTAAAAAGGGCAAAAAGAGTCGCTATAATAAAAAGGTATATATTACAAAGTGCGCAATATGCAACGACCCAGTTGACGATGTGCACCATATATCACCACAATCAAAAGCAGATGGCAACTTTATAGAACACTTTAAGACAAACCATAAGTACAACCTAATACCACTATGTAAAAAACACCACGATATGGTACATAGTGGCAAGCTAATAGTTAGTGGTTTTGTAATGACACAAGATGGACTAAAGCTACACTACCACGAAGCTTGAGAGTAATTATAAAAAAAGGATTTTTATGAAGTATATATTTTTTTTAGCAACTTTAATAATAGTTAGTGGTTGTAACACTAACAGTAATATAGATGGATCTAGTGTGGTTAAAAGCAAGTGCGCAAGTTGCCATAACTTAGATATGCCTCCACAAGTAACCGACAACGAAAAAGCGCCACCACTGTTTACTGTTACTGTACATCTAAAAGATTGGATAGAGGTTAACAACCCAAGCGAACTAAAGGGTAAATTTACAGATTTTGTAACAGATTATGTAATAAACCCATCGCTAGATAAAGCATATTGCGACAAAGAGAGCCTAAAGAATTATGGGCTTATGCCATCGCAAAAGGGTGTTGTAACAAAAGACGAAGCAAGAGCAGCCGCTCAGTATATATTTGACAGGTACGATCAAAAGTATATGCTAGAGTTTATAAAAGAGAGAGCAAGAATTGCCGCACTTTCACCGCACGAGCAGGTACTAGAGACACAAGATTGTAAAGTGTGCCACCTAAATGTAAAAAATGCCCCAACTTTTAAGCAAATTGGTAAAAAATATGCAAACAATATAGATGCAATAAAAAGTGCAATTACAAAAGGAAGCAAAGGAGAATGGAGTGGTTACCTGCTACCAATGCGAGCATATAAATTGCCAAAAAAACAGCTAGATGCAATATCTAAATGGATAATAGAGCAAGGTAAAGAGGCTAAGAGCAAATAATTATAGTATTTTGACATAAATTTACATTTGCATTAGTATAGCAAGATATAATTTCTTAAATTTTATTTAGGAGATTTATATGTTTAAAGAGTTTAAAGATTTTTTAGTTAAAGGTAATGCTGTAGATATGGCTATAGGTTTTATCTTTGGAGCGGCGTTTGCTACTGTAATTATTACTCCCCCAACGAATAGTCTTAATTTTTGAGAGAGTGAAAAGTGGTGAGATGTTGATAAAAAAATCTGTAGGACTAGCCTTGGCTAATTCAAAGATTTAGTAATAGTTGGGAGTCATAATCTAAAGTATATAATATTTTTAATCTATATAATAGTATAATTTTAACTATTATAATAGTATAATTACAAATATGGTAAGATAAAGGTCGGTTAATGTCAAAAAAACATATAAAAAGAAGCATAGAAAACATCCTTAAAATAGCACTTAATATCTCACCTATAGTACTGCTCAAAGGTGCTAGACAGGTGGGAAAATCTACTTTATCGTTGGAGCTAAACCAACATTACATCGTACTAGATGATGTCTCTACTCGGATTAATGCGAATGATGACCCAAATAGATTTGTAGAGACGCTTAATAAACCTGTAACCATAGATGAGATACAAAAAGTA
>CAZFCZ010000049.1:0-2093 GCA_964517485.1 uncultured Nitratifractor sp.
TAGTAGAGCTAAGGTATTTAGCAAAGCATCTTTAGAGATAGGCTTTTTATCTATAAAAATATCTCCATTTTTAACTATTGTAATTGTTATATTTTTTAGATTTTGCTTAATATTAGTAGCGCTAGTAGCAGAGGGTAGCTCGACGCTTAGGTGTCTGTTGTTTATAAATGTAGCAGTAACCAAGATGGCAACTAGCAGTATTAAGATTATATCTATAAATGGAACAATATTAATAGAATCAAACTTTTTTAGCTTCAAGTTAGTTGCCTTTATTTTGCAAAATGTCCCACTTTGTTAGCAAAACTTCTACTTTTCTGGCTAAATGGTTGTAAAAAAATGTAGCTGGTATTGCTACAACTAAGCCTAGTGCTGTTGCTTTTAGTGCTAGGGCTAGAGATTTCATTATAACTTTTGCATCTAAGTTACCGCTTTCTCCTATTATGTAGAAAGTTATTATTATACCTATTACGGTACCTAAAAGCCCAATATAAGGTGCGTTAGAGCCAACTGTAGAGATAACTGTTAAGTTGTTTGTTAAGTCTATTTCTAGTTGTTCTTTACTTTTGTAGGTACTTAAGTTTACTTTTTTGTAAAACATTAAGCGTTCTATCCAAAACCATATAACTAAAAAATTCATAAATAGCAAAATGCCTATAACAGCGTAATCTGCTATGTTTTTAAGAGTGTTTATATCTATATTCATATGCCCTCCAGATTGACAAATTTTACTATATTTTTGTAAAAGTGGCTTTAAAAACGGCAGCAAAAGAGAAGTAAAATATCCTAAAGTGTAGAGTATTACTTGACACTTTTTATTTTTTGTGTTATAATTTTGCAAAAAAGAGGTACTTTATGCTAAAAATGAAAGATCTAATAGAGCTTACAGGCGAGAGTAAATCGACAATTCTTTTCTATTTAAAAGAGAATCTTTTACCACAACCTAAAAAGCCAAAGCCAAATGTGCACCTTTACTCGCAAGATTATGTAAATATTATTAAGTTTATAAAATATCTGCAATCTCTAAATTACACAATTAGCGATATAAAAGAGCTTTTTAAAAGTGTTCCACTAAATAAAGATAGCTCATTTTTAATGATGGTAAAAGCTCTAGAGTTTGCAACTATATCTAAAGCAAGCTCACTTTTAAGTAAAGATGAGTTTTTACAAAAATGTAATATTAGTAAAGAGGAGCTTAACAATTTTGTAGAAAAAGGCTACATTCTAGAGCACAAAGGTGGCTTTGGTGTAAACGAAGTTGATATTGTAAATATAGTAAAAAATGCCCAGAATTTTGGGTTAGATGGTAAACTTATTGACAAATATGTAAAGAGTGCAAAGAAGATTGCAAAAAAAGAGAACGAAATATGGCAAGAAGTGTTTAGCGACACTTCACAAGATACAATTAAAGAGTACGAGCTACTATTTGATTTTGTACTAAAGCTAAAGCCATATATCTATAACTCTCAAACAGTAAACGAGTACTATAAACTAAAGGGGATAAAATGAAGCAACTATTTAAAATAAGCGGTTTTTTACCATATATAATAATTGTATTTTTAAATGCAATGACAGACTTAGGGCATAAGATTATTTTGCAAAATACAATATTTAAAACATATGATGGCTCTAGCTTAATTGTTTTAACTGCACTTGTAAATGCGCTAATACTATTGCCATTTATATTTTTATTTTCGCCAAGTGGTTATATAAGCGACAAATACCCAAAAACCAAGGTTATAAAATATGCAAGCGCACTTGCTATTGTAATTACGCTTTTAATTATGGTTAGTTACTACTTTGGGCTATTTTGGGTGGCATTTGCTCTTACATTTGTCTTAGCGGCTCAAAGTGCGATATACTCGCCTGCAAAGTATGGTCTTATTAAAGAGATGGTAGGAAGTAACAATATTGCTAGTGCAAACGGGGTTGTGCAAAGTGTTACGGTGGTTTCTATACTGCTTGGTGCAGTAGTTTATAGCATATTTTTTGAGAGCCTAGTTAGTGATGTTAGCTCGCCAAGTGCAATTTTAACACAAGTTGCGCCTCTTGCTTTATTGTTAATTGGAGCAAGTGTAGTAGAGTTTTTGCTAGCT
>CAZFCZ010000050.1:0-4192 GCA_964517485.1 uncultured Nitratifractor sp.
ATATTAATAGTACTTTAACAGAGTATAAAAAAGTTGCTAAAAATGCAAATTTAACTCTTAATACTGTAAATAAAAAGTTACCAAGTTTGCTCTCTTCTCTAAAAATAAGTGCTAATAAATTAAGCAAGACATCAAACTTAATAGAGAAGACAATAAAAAGAGGAGATTATAATTTAAAAAGAATATTAAGACCAGCAATTGTAGATTTAAAAGAGCTCTCTATTAGCTATATCGAGCTATCTAATGAGCTAAAGTCTTTAGTGCAAAGTCCATCGGATGCTTTGTTTAATGGTGTATCTTTAAAGAAAGGACCAGGAGAATGATAAAAGGTATTATTGTAGTAATTTTTACATTTTTGCTTGCAGGGTGTATAGCAAAACCTACACACACTATGAGTAGTTACGAGTTACATTTAGAGCCAGCAGTTACTAAAAGTGTTTCAAAAGGTAGCAAAGTTATAAAGATTAAGTATCCAACTGCACTAGGAAACCTAAATAGCAGCAGAATATTTTATAAAAAAGATGGAAAGGTTAGTTACTATTTATATAGTAAATGGAGTAGTGCTTTAAATAGATTAATATATAAAGATATTTTATTAGCATTAAAAAATAGTAATAGATATAAAGATGTCCTTAGTTACAGCAGTAGCGCAATTGCAGATAGGTATTTAGAGGTAGAGATAATAGACTTTTACCATGTTGTAAATGCAAATGCCTCGTATGCTAAGGTAGCAATAGATATTAAAGTTATAGATGCAAAAAGTAGTAAAATAGTTAAAACTAAAAGTTATAGATATAAAAAAGATTTAAATATTGCTAATGCCCAAAATTTTGTAAATAGTGCCAAAGAGGCACTTAGAGAGTTTTTAGTAGATTTAAATAGAGACTTAAGGTAGAGCTTTAGCAAGCACTTTTAATGTTCTTTTAGATCTACTGCTACATGCTTTATATGTTTTGTTTATAATTTTCCAGTTGCCATTATATGTTTTAGTTAAGTTATAAACATTTGTAGAGCATAATACTTGTCCGTTTTTAAGAGAGTATACAACTTTTGCTTCAACTTTTCTTGATGTTATTTGTTTAATATTTTTAATGTGTGCATATTTTAAATTATTACTTAACCAGCCCTTGTATCTAGTATTTAGAGCAACATTACTATAGTTACTATAACCGCTATGAGATGTTATAGTATTATTTATTTTAGAGATATACTCTTTTATAAAACTAACAGCATTTAGTCTGTTAATTTCATAAGGTTGATATGTATGTTGCTTAACTCTGTTTTTAGCATAATTATTGAATTTAAGGCTACTTAAGCCCCTTTTTAAATTTAATGCTCTTATGTCGCTTCTATTTACCCAATACATCTTTTTAGAGCTAGTTTTAAACATTTTACTCATAAGATAGTTTGGTGCACCAACATAGCTAGCATAACTAAGTAGATTAGATATTTGATTTTGGACTTTATTTAACCTAACATAGTTACCATTTTTATAGTAAAATGAATGAAAGCCAAGTTTAGAGCTGTGTGGTAGTATCCTTAATTTTGTATTGTTTTTACTTCTACCACCTAAAAAAGCTAATGCACAGCTACTTGCACATACTCCATTTTTTCTTACTGCAGAGCCAATGTGCTTATCTTTTAAGAATTTACCAATATTTAAACCTTCTTGTAGCTCACCACCGTTACTATTAAAAACAACAATAGTTTGTCTGCTTTTGTTTAAGTTTCTATATTTTCTTTGTAACTTATATAGATCACCGTGTCTTATTTGGCCAGATGCATAAATTAAGTTATAGCCTAAGTAGTTATAATTAACACTATAACTCATAGCATTTAGCAGCGTAGATGTAAATACAAAGGCTACAGTAAGTGTCGATAAAATGTTTATTCTCTTTTTCATAATTACTCTTTATTTATTTATTTTTTAACAATATACCATTAAATGGGTTTAAGTAAGTTTAAAATACATAAAATAAACATATTTTACAAAAATGTATTTTTGTTAAATTATAGTTGTCATTAATTGGAGCTTTTAGTATGTTATGTTAAAATGTTTAAAATTTATAAGGTAAAAAAATATGTTAGATAATATAGATACTAAAGCGATTTTAAACGATATTAATTTTGCTCAAATTAGCTCTGGATTCTTGCTGGGGCTTAGTGTGGGGTATTTTTTTAAGAAAGGTTTTAAGATTGTACTTTTTGTTTTGGGCTTGGCAACTGTAGCCATTTTTTGGCTAAACTCTCAAGATTATATAGCAGTTAATGGCGAAAATATTATTAACATTTTTGATATTTTAACAATTACATTAAAGAAAGCATATAATTTTGTGTATAATAACATACACTCATTAGAGCCCCTAGGTGGGGCATCTATAGTGGCTGGCTTTGTTACTGGCTTAAAAATTGGATAAAAGGAGAGATTGTGTTACAAAAATACGCACCATTAATAATATTAGCAATGTTTGCAATTGGAGTTTACTTTATGTTAGAGGGTATGGATAACGCTCTAACAATGGGATTAGGTAATAAATAGTATAGATAATTTATAATAACTTTAGTATGTCGGCAACCTTTTGTGCTGGGTTGTTGCTTTTATATATTGGTCTTCCAACTACAATAAAATCTACTTTATTGCTTTTTGCACTATCTACAGTTGCTACTCTTTGTTGGTCGTTACTATCTTCGCCAAATGGTCTTATACCTGGCGTTAATGTTAAAAAGTTACTATTTGTAGCATTTTTAATACTTAAGCTCTCGTGTACGCTACATACTACGCCATCTAATCTGCTATCGAAACTATCTTTTGCAAATGTTGTTGCCTTGTTTTGTATTGTATCTTTATATATACTACTAAACTCTTCGTCGTTAAAAGAGGTTAAGGCAGTTACTGCTAAAACAAGCGGTCTTTTATTTAGAGTCGATAATCTATCCATTACTGTTTGCATAGCAACCTTACCACTACTTGCGTGTACATTAAACATATCTACACCCAATTTCGCAATCTCTTCGCTTGCATCTGCCATTGTATTTGGTATATCGTAAAGTTTTAAATCTAAAAATATCTTAAATGTAGGATTTATCTTTTTAATATCTTCTAAAAACTCTTTGCCATCTCTTATGTAGCTTCTAAAACCAACTTTTATCCATATATTATTATGCTCTTTAATTTGGGTAAGAAGTTGCAGGTTCTCTTTTTTTGTTGGTAAATCTAGTGCAATACATAGCTCCATATATAAAACTCCATTTTTTTTGCTATAATTATATCCAAAATTTAATTATGGAGAATATTCTATGTTTGGTAGAAAAAATTTAAAAGAGTATAATTTAGATAGTAGCGAGCTAGAAAAGCTACAATATGCTATTGTTAAAACTAATAAGGGAGATATAGTTTTAAAGCTATACTCTAAAGATGCACCTAATACTGTAGCAAACTTTGCACATTTAGCTAATAGTGGTTTTTACGATGGTTTAAAGTTTCATCGTGTTATTGCTGGGTTTATGGCACAGGGTGGGTGCCCATATTCTAAGAGTAACCCCTCTTTAGCTGGTACTGGTGGTCCAGATTGGGCAATTGCATGCGAGAGCGATAATGGAATTAAGCATAAAAGAGGCGCACTATCTATGGCTCATGCTGGTAGAGATACAGGCGGGAGCCAATTCTTTATTACATTTGTAGATACTCCTCATTTAGATGGTGTACATACAGTATTTGGTGCTATTGAAGAGGACGATATAGAGAGCTTTAAAAATTTAGATAGCATTACTCAAAATGACGATATAGAGTCTATTAAAGTTGTAGAGAGCAGAAGTTAACTCTCAATAACCTTTGCAACCTCTTTTGCGCTACCACTATTTAGGTACTCTTTTAATACTTTAGAGTTATCTAGATATTTGGTGTAGTTAAAGTTGTTAAATGCATTTAGTAGGTTGTTTGCACTTGCTTCTTCTTGTATAAACTCTTTATGCATAGGCTCTTTGCCCATATGCTCAAAAAATATATTTGCTAATCCAATGTAGTTTAGTTTAATTAGCTTTTTACCTATAAAGTAGTCTAGAGCTTTTGCTTTGTATGCTAATATAAAAGGAGTACCTATAATAGATGCTTCTAGTGTTGCGGTACCGCTACAAATAAATGCAAAATCTGCCTCTTTAAGTGCTTTTGTAGAGTTGTAAGTAACTCTAAAGT
>CAZFCZ010000051.1:0-7903 GCA_964517485.1 uncultured Nitratifractor sp.
GGTGACTTTGTATTTAAAGATGAGAATGCTAATGGTATTCAAGATGAAGCAGATACTCCACTAGAGGGTGTACATGTAACTATACTTCCACAAGAAGAGGCAAATGGCTATGATGTATATGGTAATGAGCTAGGAACTATAGATACAGACTCAGAAGGTAAATATGAGTTCTGCGACTTAATACCAGGTGATTATAAAGTTCACTTTAAAGCAGACCCAGATGAGAATGGAGCACCATACCTTACAACTAAGCAAGATGCAACTGATGATAATAACGATAGTGACTTGCCAGAGTTTGTAATGAGTGAGGGTGATACACCAACAGTAACTCTAGAGAGTGGAGATAAAAATCATACTCTAGATGCAGGGTATATTCAAGAGATATGCTTAGGTGACTATGTATGGTTTGATGAGAACTTAAATGGTATTCAAGATGAGAAGAATCTAGGTGTAATAGATGTACCAGTACATCTATATGACGCAAAAGGTAAAGCTGTAAAAGATGTGTATGGTAATGTAGTAAAAACTATTAAGACAGATAAGAAAGGTTACTATAAGTTCTGTCACTTAAAGCCATCGGTAGATTATGTAATACAGTTTGATATACCGCAGAGTTACATGCCAACTAAGAGAAATCAAGGTAGTGACTTAAAAGATTCAGATGCAGATGCAGCTGGAAAGATATTTGTAAGAAAACCAGTTAAAGATGATATGACACTAGATTTAGGAATCTACTGTGAGTGTGATGACTGGGAAGTACAGCCGCAGGAGTATAAACCTCTAAAAGCACCAGCACTTAACTTTGCTGGAGCATTAGCTATACTAGCAGTTCTTATGCTTCTAGCTAGAAGAAGAGATTAGTCTCTTCTTTAACTACTTATCCTAAGGCTAAACTACTGCCTTGGGTTTCTTTTTTTTAATTTTTATTTATTATTATTGTTAAGGTTGAAGTTTAGTTTAATTGGAAATTTAAATTGCAGAGTAGGTTACTCTACTATTTTTTTTAGGTTACTTTTTAAAGATGTAGTTATTTCGTAGCTAATTGTATTAAAGTGTTTTGCAACCTCTTGGGCGTTAGCGAAGATGCATAGTTCGTCTTTGGTTGATTGTAGAGATATAAAATCCATAGATACTCTTCCTAAAATTGGTAGGCCATCTTTTGTAATTAGGGGGTTTGTGCTGTCGCCTCTAAATAGTCCGCTGCCGTAACCAACATCGTATGTAGATACTAGCATATCTTTGTTTGCCATAAAGCTGCCGCCATAGCCTACTCTTTGGCCTTTTTTTAGCTCTCTTGTGCTTACTCGTTTTGCCCATAGAGATAGCACCGGTTTTAGCTCTAGTTTATTGTATATACTTGGCAGTTCGTTAAAGCCATACATTGCTATACCAACTCTTGCTATATCTTCGCTAAAGGTGTTGTTTCGCAAAAGTGTTGCTGAGTTGTGGCTATGAAATCTAATATCTTTAAAGCCTTTATTGTTGGCTATATTTTTTACAATATTAAAGTTGTGCATCTGCCAGCTAAGTTCGCTGCTAAATTCGTCGGCGCTTTTGTAGTGGGTAAAGATACCTACTAAATTTAACTCTTTAGATTTTATTGTATCTAGTGCGGCTGATAAAGTAGAGAGTTCTATGCCGTTTCTGTGCATACCTGTATCTACTTTTAGCTCTATTTTTGCACCCTTAGTTACGCTATTTAGTTGCGATAGCTCTGTAATTGCGTATGTAAAGTTGTTTGCTACTTGTGGGGTGTCGTTTAAAATAAGTATGTTTTTAAACATATCTTTTATACTAGATGCCTCTTGCTGGTTCATTACAACTGCTTCTTGTAGTCCGTATTGGCTTGTTAGTTTAGCCATTTGCTCTAAGTCGTGTCCGTAAGCATTATCTTTTAAAACTGCAGCTATTTTTTGTTTGTCGCCACTTTTTAAAGATAGTTGGTTAAGATTGTGGTATAAGTTTTCTCTATTTAATTTTATATATGCCATAGTGAAATTATAGCCAAAGGATATTAAGATGGATTGGATATTTTATACAAAGATTGTTGCACTTATAGCAACAGTGGCAATAGTAGGTGTGTTGCTAAAAGAGTTAGTAGTCGCTATAAAGCGTAGTAAAAATGGTGAAGTTAGTAAAAAATGGGATATAGACTAATGAGACTAAAGGCAGAATGGGAGAAGCAAAATGCTATTATTATGGCATTTCCGCACGAAAATACAGACTGGAGCGAAGATTTAGAGAGTGCTAAAGCTATATTTTATAAGATGGCGCAAGCTATTGGGTATTCGCAATTGGTCTATTTTTTGTGTAAAGATGCAAAAGAGGCAAGAGATTACTTTTGCTCTACTACAAATATAATATTTATAGAGTGCGACTTTAACGACACTTGGCTTAGAGATTATGGTCCACTAAGTTTAGAAATAGATGGCAAAAGTGCATTGGCTAATTTTAAATTTAACGGCTGGGGTGGTAAATTTGAGGCGGCTTTAGATAATGGTGTAACTAGCTTTTTGCACTCTAAGGGTTACTTTGGTGCAAGCGAGCTAAAAAGTTACGACTACGAGCTAGAGGGTGGCGCTATAGAGAGCGATGGGTGCAGTACTATACTTACTACAAAAAGTTGCCTTTTAAATAAAAATAGGGGCGCTAAAAGCCAAAGCGAAGTAGAAGATTTTTTAGCAAAATCTTTGGGTGCAAAAAGGGTGCTATGGGTAGAAAATAGCTACCTAGAGGGCGATGATACCGATGGACATATAGATATGCTAGCAAGATTTGTAGATGAAAATACTATTGCCTACTTAAAGTGCGACGACCCTCAAGATAGCCACTACAAAAGCTTGCAAGCACTAGAAGAGGAGCTAAAGAGCTTTAGGCAAGCTAATGGCAAGCCTTATAATCTAGTAGCATTGCCATTTACCGAGCCAAAATATAGTGCTAGTGGCAGTAGATTGCCAGCTAGCTATGCTAACTTTATTATAACAAATAAAGCAGTAGTTGTACCAACATACCAAAGCCCAAAAGATAAAGAGGCAGTAGCTATTTTTAAAGAGCTTTTTAAAGATAAAGAGATTATTCCGCTACCAAGCTTAAAGCTAATAGAGCAAGGTGGCAGTTTGCATTGCTCTAGTATGCAAGTTAGTTTTTAGGTTTGTCTTAAATGGGCAAAATATTTTGATATAATAGTATTAGTTTTATATTAGGAAAAAGTATGAAAATATCGTTAGTTCAGATGGCTTATCGTGGCTCTAAGGAGCAGATGGTTAAAGATACGGTAGGCAAAATAGAGACTCTTGCAGAATCTGGAAGTAAGCTTATTGTTTTGCAAGAGCTACACCAAAGTGAGTATTTTTGCCAAAGTGAGGATACTAAGTTTTTTGAGTATGCAAAGAGTTTTGAGCAAGATGTAGAGTTTTGGTGCGAAGTTAGTAAAAAAAATGCTATTGTGCTTGTTGTGTCACTGTTTGAGCAAAGAGCCCCTGGGCTCTACCACAATAGTGCAGTTGTTTTAGATAATGGTGTAGTTGCTGGCAAGTATAGAAAAATGCATATTCCAGACGACCCTGGCTTTTACGAGAAGTTTTATTTTACACCTGGCGATATGGGTTTTGAGCCTATATCTACAAGTGTTGGTAAGCTTGGTGTGCTTGTTTGTTGGGATCAGTGGTTCCCAGAGGCAGCTCGTATAATGGCGCTAAAGGGGGCAGAGATTTTAATATACCCAACAGCTATTGGCTGGTTCGATAGCGATAGCGAAGATGAAAAACAAAGGCAATTAGATGCTTGGATAACAATACAAAGAGCGCACGCAATTGCAAATGGCTTACCAGTAGTTAGCCCTAATAGATGCGGATTTGAAAAAGATAGTAGTGGTGTGCTTGATGGTATACGATTTTGGGGCAATAGCTTTATAGTTGGGCCTCAGGGTGAGTTTTTAGCTCGTGCTGGCGAAGAAGAAGAGAGCTTAAGTGTAGAGATAGATTTAAAAAGGGGCAAAGAGGTTCGAGATATTTGGCCATTTTTTAGAGATAGAAGAGTCGATTACTATAGCGATTTAGAGAAAATTTATTGTAATTAAACCCAAATTATGTATTAGACTTTTGTCAAAGTAGTGCTAATGCTTTGCGATAGGGATTTTAATAAATTTTGCAGGAATGCCTGTTTGGAAATTCAAAAAATTTAGCAAAGTTCCTATTGCAAATGATTGGTATAAAGAAGTGAATTTTTAATGCATAATTTGGGTTAAAGCTACTTTGTGTAAAGTTTTGTTAAATTAAAATAGTTTATATAAAAGATAAGTAGTTTCTTTAAAAGTTAATTGATAAAATGAGTAAAATAGTACAAAGGGGAATTTATGAGTTTAGATATAACTAATGTAGTTAAAGGCGAAGCTGTTGATTTTAAGAACCCACCAATAGAGTTTTTTGAGGCAGTTGGTGGAGTAGAGGGTATGACAAAGCTAATGTATAGATTTTATGATCATATTTACGAGAGTGATATTGCACACTATTTTCCGCAAGATGAAGAGGAGTTTCATAAAATTAGGGTAAAAAATACTAAGTTTTTTATACAAATTTGTGGTGGCCCAAAGGTTTACGAAGAGGTAGCTGGTGGATTAGATTTAAATGAGTTTATGATTAGAGTACACGATGACTTTTCGATTACAGAGAAGTCTAGAGTAGAGTGGTTAGGCGTTATTCGCGAGACTATGCAAGAGATGATTCCACATGTTGATAAGAAGCTTCAAGAGCAGTTTTGGGACTACTTAGAGAATTTTTCTAAGCTTACAGTAAATACTTTTAGTGATGGTAGTACATACTACGCTAGCTTATTAGATAAAAGCGACACTAGACCAGTTCACTAACAAAAAAAGCCCTCTTGGGCTAAATATTTTTTTATTCACCTACGATTTACACATTTTCTTTGTATAATATAATAGATTATTTTATTCAAAGGGGATAATTATGAAAAGAGTTATATTTACTTTAGTTGCTTTTAGTGCTGTTAGTATGGTTGCTGCAGAGGGGCTTAAGGTGTATAATGTAAAGAGCGCAAAGCTTGAGTACTCTATTAAGGGCTCTGGTAATGTAATGGGCATAAAGAGCAAAACATTAGGCAAAAAGCGTTTAGTGTTTGCAAATTATGGTGCACAGAGTTTAAACGAAGAGTTTAAAGTAACAAAACAAAGTGGCATGGGGCAGAATTCTAAAGAGAAGATACACAACTTAGTATATATGAAAGATGGCATTATGTATAGTGTAGATTTTAAGCAAAAAAGAGTACTTCGTATGCAAAATGCTGGTGCAATGATGGGTGCGATTGCAGGTGGTAAAAACTTAGCAAAAGCAGGCGAGAAGATGCTAAAGCAGATGGGTGCTAAAAAGAGTGGGCAAGATAAGGTGCTTGGCTACACTTGTGATGTTTGGGAGCTAATGGGTACTAAGCAGTGCATATATAAGGGTGTACCCTTAAGGGTTGAATCTAATATTATGGGTATTAAAAGCGTGGAGGTGGCTACTAAAGCAGAGTTTGATGTAGATATCTCTAGTAGTGATTTTAAGTTGCCTAACTTTCCTGTGTATGATATGAGTGGCAAAAAGCTAGATAGTGTAAATCTTGATGCTGTGGATAAGAGTGCCGCAAAAGAGGCAAAGAAGATGCAAGAGGCAATGCAAAAGTATAAAGACTCTGCAGATAAAACTGGAGCAAAAAATCCGCAGGATGCATTAGAGAGTGTAGCACTAAATATGATGAAGCAAAAAATTGTAGCTAAAGAGGGTGAAATTAAAGAGATTAGGGCGTGCCTAAGCGATGCAAATAATCTAAGTGATGTAAAAGCATGCGAGAAAAAGCTAGATAAAGATGGTGATTTTGGCGAAGATATGCCAACTAAATGGGATGATAAGATTAAAGCTAGAACGCTTAAAGAGATAGATAGCGCACTAGAGAGCATTAACTGTATTAAGGGTGCAAAATCGATGCAAGATATACAGGTGTGCTCGCAAAGATAGTAAAGTATTAGGAGTCTAGTATGAGGTATTTGATATTTTTTATTTTAATAGTAAGCTCTATATATGCTAAGGATTTTACGCCAAAACTAAGCAAGGGTGAGTATAAATTTAAAGATACACTAGCTTATAGATTAAAAGATTTTAACTTTAACTGGAGCATTAGCTATGTAAGAGTTGTATCGTATGTAAAGTTTTTTGGCGAAAAAAAAGAGCTTAGATATAAAGATTTGCATACAGTTTTTAGTAGCGATAAAAGAGTGCTTAGTAAAAAAGACAAAAGAGATATTTTGTATCTTGCAAAATTAATGAACTCTAGAGAGAGTTACGACATTAAAGGTAGATATGGCGCTTGGGGGTATAGGCGCTATGTGGTAATATTTATAAATAACGATGGCAAGATGTTTGCGCTAGAGAGCAAGAGGGAGCTAAAAGATATGCTAGGAGGCATAAACACAAGTGCAGAGCTACTTATGTGGCTAAGGCTAAATTATGGTGAGTATCCATATAGTTTTAGGTATAAAAAAGGAGTCTGGAGAGTAAGGTATAGTGGCTGGGATTTAGGTAGATGCTACTATGGAGAGTATTTTAAATACTACAACAGCAAGGGTGCATTTATTAGAAAAAAAGAGATAAGACACTATAGAAAAAAAGGGTGTATAGAGATAATGGAGTAGGTTATGAAAATTTTAATATTAATATCTTTTTTTATAGGAATTTTGGGTGCAGATATTGTTAAAAATACACCACTTTTTGCTACAGTTATTAATGTTGCAAGTGATGATGTTTTAAATGTTAGGCAAAGTGCAAACTATAGATCTAAAAAGATAGGCGACTTGCCAAATGAAGCTATAATAAAGGTCTATAAGTGCAAAAAAATAGGGCGCTCAAAGTGGTGTAAAATTGGGCATATGGCGCTAATAGATTACGATAATTATGGCTATAACGCGTCAGATGGTTGGGTTAATGCTAAGTTTTTAAGTTTTGATAATAGAGGGTATGTTTTGGTTAATAAAAAGGGTGGATGCTATTACTCTTTAAGCTGTGGGGGTAGTTATTGTAAGGTGCTAGTTGGCAGTAAGATTAAAAATATAGCACGGTATAGACTCTTGGGAGTAAGCAGGTTTAATGCAGGCGATGGCGAGGTGTGCAACCCAAATATGCTACCTCAAAGATTAAAAGAGGCTAATAGCGGCGCGAAAGATGTAGCTAAAAGGGTTGCTAGGTTAATAACTAATAAAGATATTAATACTCTAAAGAGGCTAATACACCCAACAAAAGGTGTGCTTTTAACTAATAATGTAACATTTGCCAATCTAAATAAACACTTCTCTAGGGTAAGTTTTAAGAGTTTTTATAACTCTAAGAAAAAGCTATACTGGGGAGAGACATACGGCAAAGGCGATAAAGTTTACTTAAGCCTAAAGAGCTATCTACAAAAGCTAACAAGAGCAAAAAAGATTACAAAAATTATAAATAAAGATGCCAAGAGCTTTTACTTTCCTAATGCAAAAAATACAGTTACTTACGAAGTTAAGTGGATAAATAGAAACTCTAAAACAAAAGATTACGACTGGCTAGGTTTGGTTGTGGTTATGCAAAAGTATAGAGGTAAATACTATATTGTAGGGCTTTTGCATAATAGATGGACTATTTAGCTAGGAGTGTGCTCCTAGCATCTATTCTTCAACTTCGCAAAGCTCTGTATTGTTATTGATAGCTTCTTCTTTTGTTTTGTATAAACTTACTATTTTCTCGCCCTCTTCGCTTTCATCTACAGGTATGCACTGCAAAATTGCCCACTCTTTATCACTATCAGAAGAGATTAGACATTTTTTATCTTCTCCATCAACTTGTAAAAAAATTTCAGGATCTTTATACTCTAAAGGAAAAGT
>CAZFCZ010000052.1:0-5782 GCA_964517485.1 uncultured Nitratifractor sp.
TCAAGCTCTATCCGTGTTTGTGAGGCGTATTATAGTGGGTTTTTATTTATTTGTCAAGCCCTTTTAACTTCTTTTTGGGTTTTTTTGCGTTTTTTTTATCTATTTTTATAAAAGTATGGAAAAACGGGGGTATTTGTGTTAAAAAAATAATTGAAGTAAATTTAATAAAATATGTATATATTATATAGTAAGAAGCTGGCGAAAAGAGATTATATCTCTTCTGCCTTTTGAACATCGTAAAGAATGTCGTCCATTGGATGTCTATACATTGGCATAGCAAGACGCTTTTCATCAAGCACATGACCAATAAATCCGATAGATCTACCAACAATAAAGAATGCGTTAAGTGTACCACTCTCTATAAACTCATTAATCTCTTCTTCAGAGTAACCTAATGCTCTCCACATATCTACCATTAAGATACCAATAGTACCATCAACATTTAGAATAAGATTCTCTTTTTTGCTAGTTGTAAGAGCTTCTACAGTTCTTGCATAGTCTAACAGTGGTGTAGCAGGGAAATGCTCTGCTGCGTAGTTCATTAAACCAGTAACTCTTAAATCTGGATTTTTAAGAGATTTAATTCTATGTCCAATACCTGGAATTGGCACACCTTGCTTTTTCATATAACCTAAGAACTCTTTTGGAGTTAAGTTGTTATCATCTGCATATTTAAAGTATTGTGCAGCACCATCAATTGCACCACCAAATCTTGGACCGATAGTTAAAAGTCCAGTTACAAGTGCTTCTACAACACTTTTACCAGCACGAGCTGTAACTTTTGCATTGTGTGCACCACTAACTGCTGGACCATGATCTGCAACAGTTTTAATTACAGTTTCGATAAAGTCTGTAGCCCATTTTGGATACTGTTTTTTAAACCATAGAAGTGAAATAACATCACCAATACCTTTACCAGTATCTGGAGTAGCAACACTAGAGATTGGGAAACCAGCATATGTTGCTTCTTCACCTCTATCGTCACTAATTGTACAGATAAACTGTTTAGGTCTTCTATGGGCTGGAAGTTTGTTTATTTCTGGCTCTGGGATAGTATCTAACTTAAGAGATTCGAATACCTCTTTAATCTTAGCTGGTAGATCGTTAAATGTAGCTGGTACATGAATTCCAGCTTCTGCCATTGCCCTATTTTTAGCTTCTGCAGTTTCTGAATCTGCATTTGCAGATGCACCAGCATGACCAAATTGTACACCACTATCGTAATATTTTGCAATTGTACCAATACACCATGCGATAATTGGCTTAGTAATTTTACCTGATTTAACAGCTTCGATTACTTTATACTCTTCTGTACCACCAACTTCGCCAAGAAGTATCATATACTTAACATCTGGGTTTTGCTCCATTCTAAGTAAGTTGTCGATAAATACTGAACCAACAAATCTATCTCCACCAATTGCAACACCTTCTGCAATACCATCTGCATTAATTGAAATAATATTACTTAATTCGTTAAATAGACCACCTGATCTAGTAACTAAACCACATGAACCAGCACGGTGAAGTTTAGAGTTAATAATGTTATCGATTGTTCCACCAATATTTGCAATTTTAAATGCACCTGGAGCAATAGCACCAACAGTAGCTGGGCCAATTACAGTAACACCAAGCTCTCTTGCTTTTGCATTCATTCCACGAGCTAGTCTCTCTGGAATACCTTCTGCAGTAATCATAATAGATTTAAATCCACCAATATCTAGAGCTTCCATAGTTACATTATAAGCTGTTCTAAAAGATGCAAAGTTTAATAAAACATCTGCTTGAGGCTGAGCAGCTTTAGCTTCTGTAGTAGACTTATATACAGGAACCATAATTTCATCGCCACCCCAGAAGAACTTTTCAAACTTATTTGAGCTTGTTGGAGCAACAATTGCTGCTACTGAAGGTGTCTCTCTTTTAATTACGAAATCGTAATCTAACATTCTTTGGATTGCAGTTTTATTGTTGTTCCAAAAAATTGCTTGTGTATCTTTAGTAAATAATTTTGACATATCTCTTCTCCCTACTTCTCTAGTGCCATACGCACGATATCTGTAACGTGTGTTTCTGGTCCGTAAACCTCGATATCAAGACCCATTCTATCAGCTGCTTCTTTAATATCTTTTAAACCTTTTTCGTAGTTTGGTCCACCACGACGAACAAAGATTTTAGTACCTACTTCTTTTAGTTTATCTTGATAGTTCTCAAATGCTTGAATGATTCCAGTAAATGTTTTAGCAACATCTGTAAAGTTTGCAATTGCACCACCAATAATTAAAACTTTTCCTCTACCTTGAGCATCTTTTTCTCTTGTCATAAGATCAAAAATTGTCTCTGCATAGAACTTAGTCTCGCCAGTTGTTGGCCCACCACTATACTCACCATAGTTAGCTAAGTCGTCAATACCTGCCATATCTGCAATTGTGTCTGCATAAACAACTGATGCACCACCACCAGCAACCATTGTCCAAATTCTTGCTTCTGGCTTAAGTAGTGTAAGCTTAAGCGATGCACCTGTTTTTGCATCTGCTTCTTCTACTGCTAAAACTTCTGGAGACTTCTCTTCCATACCAAATGAAGTTGGGTACTCAACATCTCCCCACTCTTCTACCATCATAAATCCAGCAGTATCATCTAGTTTTGCAACCATATCTAGTAGCTCAACTTTATTACCTTGTAGAACAAATGGGTTAATCTCTAAATATGCAAAGTTTAGCTCTCTGTAAGCTTTAAAGAAACCTATTGCAAATTTTGCAAAATTCTCTTTATCTTCTGCTTTTACATCAGCTGGAACATTTGCTTTAATTTGCTCTGCAATCTCTTCTTCTGTAGCTGTTATTGGAAATTTAACTTCTGTTACTTTCTCGTCCCAGCCCTCTTCTACTTCCATACCACCTTCTGCAGACATATATAAAACATCATCGTCGCCTACACATGTAGCAGAGATATAGTACTCTTCACTTTGATCGTGTGGAGTAAATGGCTCAACAACAAAGTGTGTTAAGTAATCAACAGATGGCTCACCAGCTGGAGTATCACCATCAAAAGAGAAATAAACTTCTTGCTTATCAGAAGCTTTTTCATCAATCCACTTTGCAGCATCATCTAAAGTTACATCACCTGGTTTATTTACTCTAAATAGTACTAAACCATTCTTACCTCTTTTACCAAAAAGCATATCTGGTTTTGCAACCAATGCCTTGTTAGCTAACCATGTTTTCTCTTTTGCAGCCTCTTTTAATTCTGCTCCATTTTGAACCAGTATAGTTTCATAAGAATAAGTAAATTCTGGAAAATACTTATCCCAATGTTTTGCTAGAATTGACTTAGCGTCATACTCTCTAATCGCTTTTTGAGCCATTGAGTTCTCCTTCATAAAGATTATTCTAGAATAATATCATCAGATATATTTGAAAGATTGTAAGTTAGCCAAAAGTTATGAAAAATATAATTATTTTGTGTATTTTAGGAACATATACTATTTACACTCTTTAATTCCGTAATATTTATAAAGTGCTTTTGTTTTATTAGAAATTTTCTTTTTACATTTTATATTGCGCTTTTTAAGCGATTTAACGACATTAGGTAGTTCGTATATAGAGTTATCTATTATCCAGTTTCGGTTTGTAGAGAATTTATATAGAGGATAGTGCATTACTACCGTAAATGTCTCTAAAAGTAGCACTAATAAGATTATTTTACATACTAAGTAGTAACTTTTTCTAAATTCTGGTAGTCTTATCTCTAAAGACTTTTTAAATTGCAATACCACCAAAGGAGCAGCTATTACAAAAAATACTGAAAAATCTGTAATTCTTATTTTTTGGCGAATAGATAATAAAATAGATAGCGTAAATGCTACTATAGCAATTGTAGCTAGCAAATCTCTGCTCTTAGATGTGGCATTTTTATATAGCGCAAATACTGTAGCTACAAATAACAGAGGCGAAAAGATAGCAGCATATATTCCAATTAACTGAGTTAAATGCCCCTTTGGAACACCATTAATAGCATATTTAGAAGTAATTGAACTTAATAGTATCATAACTAGTGATACAACAACAAGCCACATTTTTTTATCTTTATAGCTATATATTGCTACTGCAACAAACAGAACAAATTGTGCACTATGTGTAAAAAAAAGTAACACTAAAGAGAGTAGTTCTAAAATTTTAATATTTTTATTATAAGCATATATAAACATAAGAGTTAAAAAAATAGGAATAGTTGCATAATTAACTAAAATAAAAGATAAAAATATGCCAGGTGTTAACAAGTAGACAAAAATAGATAAATTGTAATAACTACTCCAGGCTTTAAAGTAGCCTTCTGTAACTTTTGTAAAAAAATATAAACTAAATACCGAAATTATAAAAAATGGTAATCTTAGAAAAAAATAGTTATCTGTAAAAGTATAAATATACCCAACTAGTAAAGACTCTATTGTAATATCTTTGCTAAATAATATATTTGCTTCAGAAAAAGAGTAAGGTGTTAATGTTATTAATATAGCAACTATACCTATATAAGTTAGCATAGTATATTGCAAAAATTTTTTAGATAACTTACACTCGTTCATATAGTATTTATAATGATAAAAAGTTATTTAATATTTTATGCCCAAACTGGCTCTTTATAGATTCAGGATGAAACTGCACACCATATATTGGCTTATCTTTTATTTGAAAAGCCATTATCTCGTTATCATCTAAGCTTTTTGCTGTAATTTCTATTGTATCTGGTACGCTATCTTGCTCTACTACTAAAGAGTGATACCTAGTTTGCGTAAACTCTTTTGGTAAGCTATTAAATATTGGTGTCTCTTTAGTTTGTATAATTTCTGATGTCTTTCCGTGCATCATATTAGTTGCTTTAACTACTTTTGCACCATATGCTTGTGCAATACTTTGGTGTCCTAAACATACACCAAAAAGAGGTGTTGTCTCTGCAAATTCTTTAATTACTTCTAGTGTTACACCTGCATCATCAGGAGTTGATGGACCAGGAGAGAGAATAATTTTTTCCGGATTTAGTGCTTTTATCTCTTCTATAGTTAATTCATCATTTCTAATAACTTTTAAATCTGCTCCTAGCTCTTTACAATACTGAACTATATTATAAGTAAAACTATCGTAATTGTCTATCATTAAAATCATTTAAAACCCTATAAATAATATCTTAGAACACTCTAGCTAACCTAGAGAATACAGCAAATTTTACAAAAGAGCTATTGATTTGCTAAGCTTGCTAGAGTATTCAATAGTATATTTTAACACTTTTTAATTAAGAGCTGTTAAAAATAGTAAGTCTAATCGAAGTCAAGAAAGAGAATAAAATCTCTTTCTATAAATAATTTAACTCTTATAGAGATGGAGCAAGAATAGTCTCTACTCTTATAATACCACCAGCTTTTACACTAATGTTCATCTCTTTATTAGTAGTTAACTTAGTACCCTCTGGAGCACTAAATACTACTTTATAATTACCTGGTAGAAGATTATTAACTTTAAAGTTACCTAATCTATCTGTTTGTGTAGTTGTGTATAAGTTACCATTTTCATCATAAATAGATACACTTACTCCATCTACTACAGAGTTATCTACACTATAAGCGCTCATTCCTTGCATTGGGATAACAGAGTAAACACCAATTAAAGAACCACACTTAAAGTAACCACCATCTAAATCTTTATAATCATCTCCACTCTCTAACTCTACAGCAGGAGTTGTAAATGTTGTTGCATCGATATCACTATCTTTTGCATCACTACTACCTTTATCT
>CAZFCZ010000053.1:0-2173 GCA_964517485.1 uncultured Nitratifractor sp.
GTTAAATCCGGGCAGATTTTTGAAGTACTTTGGCTTTGCTAATTCAAGAAAATCTAACGCAGAGTATGGATAAAAGCACTACACCCTTTGGGGAGAGCCAAAAGCGGCAATCTGTCACTAAAAAAATCTTTGAATTAGCTAAGGCTAGTCCTACAGATTTTTTTATCAACATCTCACCACTTTTGACTCTCTCAAAATTTAAGATTATTCGTTGAGGGAGTAATAATAGCAGCATACTCTATATGCTGCTACTTACTTCAATACTATTTGCAAACAATATTAAGCACAATTTGTTAAAATTATATCTACAAAATAAATAATATTTATAAAAGGACATAGTAACAGTGAATAATATAGATATAAACTCAGATGAATATAAAAATGAGTTAGAGAAAACTTGGAAATTTGTAGAAAAGGTAAATAAGCAGTTTGGATTTACTCAAAATCCAGACCCTGAGATAAACGAAGGTGTAGCGATGGGACTTGCTAGAAACAAGCTTATATATGGTAAGCGCTACTGCCCATGCTTTATTGTTCAAGGTGCTACAAAAGAAGAGAGAGACAAAGCAGATAATAGAGTATGCCCTTGCAAGCCTGCTTTAGAAGTTGAAATCCCAAATGATGGCGTATGTCACTGCGGTATCTTTTGCACACCAGAGTATGCCAAACAAAAAGCTGCTAAAAAAGAGATAGATGAAGTTACCCATACCCACTCAAGAGGATTAAGCAAAGAAGAAGCTGCTATATTGCTAAAAAAAGAGCAACTAGATGGAGATGAAGTAGAAGCACTCTTAGAGGCTAGAGAGCTTGGTATGGTAGAGTTTGAGTTAATAGATGTAAGAGAACCAATGGAGTATGAGATGGCTCATATTAAAGGCACAGATTCTCTACTTCCTACTACAAAGTTTTATGACTGGATAGAGTCGCTTATTAATAAAAAAGAGCATATAGTTCTTTATTGCCATACCGGAAGCCGTAGCTACCAAGTTCAACAAATTCTTAAACAAAAAGGCAACACTAAAGTAAGTAACTTTACTTATGGTATTATTACATATCCAGGTGAGATAATAAAAGGATATTAATGCAAACAATTTGGGAAAATGAACATTTTTTTATAGAAAAACACGATAATATATTGCCTTGGGTTAAGCTATTTACCAAAACCAAATATAAAGAGATGAGCGACTTGCCCCAAGAGCTAAAACAAGAGCTATACAGCCATCTTGAACAAATTGAACTTGCACTAAAGCAATACTACAATCCCCATAAAATAAACTTAGCCTCTTTTGGCAATATGTTGCCACACCTTCATTGGCACATAATTGCAAGATTCAAAGACGACCCATACTTTCCAAAAACCACATGGGAAGAGCCTGTAAGAGAGTTTAATTTAACCCTGCCACCATTTAGTGGATTTGAAAAAGTTTTAAAAGAGGTATTAGAATAACTAAATCCTCTACTTACCCCCAAAATAAACCGCCTGGTACTAATATATTGCTAAAATAGATATCTCAAGAGTAAGAAATATCAATCAAGGAAATCCTAGTGCAACTAAGTTTTTTAGATTATGCTATGCGATAGCAAGATAGTAAAAGGAGTATGAAATTCTTAAATAAGATGAAAGAGATTACTCCTTTTAAAGCTAGAAGCAACTCTTATTGAAGAGTGTATCTATAACCCAAAAGTAGGCAAAAGAGGTGACAGATCATACACTGTCTAACCTATATTATTCCCTACTACATCAAATAGATCGGTATAAAGATTTTAGTGTCTACCATCAAGTTTTTCTATAAATCTAGCAACTGCTCTAACACCTGCTCCACTTGCACCATATGGGTTTTCTGCCCATTCATGCTCTACATAGGCTGGTCCTGCAATATCTAGGTGTATCCATTTGTCTTTATTTTTCTCTTCGATAAACTGTTCTAGGAAAAGTCCAGCTGTAATTGCTCCTCCATATCTTGTGTTTGAGATATGGCACACATCTGCAATAGAGCTCTTTAGAGTTTTGCATAAGTGTCTATTAAATGGTAGTTTTGCAGCATACTCTCCAGCAGAAGTATTACAAGCAAAAAGCATCTTCTCTATTAGTTTGTCATTGTTACCCATTACACCAATAGTATAGTTACCAAGTCCTACAACACAAGCACCAGTCAAAGTAGCCAAATCTATA
>CAZFCZ010000054.1:0-30444 GCA_964517485.1 uncultured Nitratifractor sp.
TAAAGCTTTTAAGCGAAGATGATAAAATCTCAATAGCTGCCATACCAGATGCTAAGAAGGGCGAAAAGTTAGTGCTTATGCTAGAGGGCGTTATGGAGATAGATGATTTGAAAGCCAAAATTAAAGAGCTAAATCTAAACCCGCTATTTGTGCCAAGTCTATATTTTAAAGTAGATGAGCTTCCAAAATTAGGTAGCGGAAAAGCGGACTTAAAAGGGGTTAAAAAGCTAGCATTAGAGCTTGCAGGAGAGTAAGTTGAAAGAGTTAGTAGATATTCATACCCATCAGTATTTAATATTTACTCACTAAAGTAAGTTTGCAAATTAAGTAATTACTATTTTAAAGCCCCTTGGGGATTAGGGCTTTAAGGTTTGTATATTAAATTTTTGGGAAATTATAAAGGATATTATTATCTGCAACAATTTATGTTACAGTGTGATTATACAAAATATCTACAAATAGCATTAATTATATTGCATTTTGTAATATAATTATTGTATTTAGTTACATTTTATGCAACAAAGAGAAACATCTACTTAAATAGCTTCTTTTGCTGCTCTTTTTTGAAGAAGGTAAAGTATGTCCAAAGTGTAATGCCATATACAAAAATAGATAGTATTACAACGCCTATTGTTACGGCTTCGAACATCTCTTTGTGTGCAAAGCTATCTGGTATCATGTGTACTAAAATAATAGATAGCGCGCCCTTCATTCCTGAGAATGTTAGTATAAACCAGCCCTCTTTGCCAACAGGTACTATTGCATTAACTTTAGAGCCAATAATTGCAAATTTTGCCATAGATATAGCCCTAATTGCTGTAGTAGTTAAAAACATTATTAGTATCTCTAATTTATACTCTAGCAAAAGTTTAAAATCTACCATCTCTGCAAGTGCAAAAAATATTACAACACTTGCAATATAACCAAACTCTTTAGCCATTTCGTATATATACTCTAGCCTCTCTTTAGAGGTACTTTTAATGTTGCCTAGCCTTATGGTTCTAAGAAAAGTTTTTGTCTTTTTGTTTGTAGCTTCATCTAAGTCATCATCTATCCACGCTTTTGTTGCAACTATTGCTACAATTAGTGTTAAAATTCCACTAACATGTAGCTCTTCGCCAAGTAGATAAGCAGCATATGCCTCTACTATAAATGCAAAAAGCTCTCCTCTTTTGTCTGAAAATAGCTTCATTAGCATGTAAAAGCCATATCCAAGTACAAGCCCAATTAGCGTACTTACAGCAAATACTCTAAGTGCATCTAGCGCGGCATTAGAGGCATTAATGTCTCCACTTAGCATCCACGGTAGGCCAATAAAGAAAAATGCTATTACAGCTGTTGCGTCGTTTCCTAAGCTTTCGCCTTCTATTAGCACTTTTATGTCGTGGCTAATGCCGCTAAAGCGCGATAGAACCGATTGTACACTAACGGCGTCAGTTGCCATATTTATAGCAAATAGTGCAACATAAGCGCCAATACTTAAGCCTTCGAATATCTCAAAATACTCTAAACTAGCCCCAACACTAATAGATAGCGCAACCGATACAACTGCAAGGTAAAATATGCTCCAAGCGTGCCTTTTAATATCTTTAAAGTGCAAATGCAAGGCATCGCCCATAAAAATTAGAGGTATACAAAATAGTATTACAGTAGCAAAATTTTTAGCCAAATCTATAGGAATTGCCACTTTAAAGTAGGTATAAACCAAATAAGAGCTAAAAAGCAAAATAAATACAGACGGAATCTTAAGCCTATTTGCTAAGGCGTCTGATAAAATAACTAAGCTTAAAATGGTAATAAGTAAAATTTCTGGTGCAAATGAGTGCATTATTTATCCTGTGTTGTTTTATGCCATTATACCCAATACTACTTACAACCATGATGCTCTAGCCACATCTCTTTATGCCCCATAGCAACTACAGCTTTTGGCGGTGTACAATCTTCTTTAACGCTATTTTGCGCCTTGTCTTCTCTATCTTCTTCGCTTAAAAATGCTTCATCTTCGGCAAGTTCTTTTGCAAACTGTTTATCTTGTATTGGGGTGTAGCGATACGCTTTTAAACTATAATAGAGTCCACTAAATAGAATAGACACAAATACTACTGCAACAACTGAATTTAACCTTTTTGGTTTTTGCCAACCCATTTCACACACTCCACCAGGGCAATTTTGTAACTTAAAATTTAATTTCTTATAGATTATACACCCTAGACAAATACCAAATACAGCTTCTAAATAGAGTAAAGTTAAGCAGATTAAACATATTATCATTCTTGCAGGTGTTAATACATTGAATACTACATAATAGCCCATTACCAAACCCAAAATTAACCCTAAAACCCAAGCAAATTTTTTAGGTGATGCCTCTACCCATTCTGGCTTTTGAGATCTTACAATTAATGAACTAATTATCATATATGGTGCATATAGTGGATTTATAAAAATACGAATAAAAAACTCTAAAATGAATGTTATAGAGAAAGCTTCTGCATATAGTAAATCTTGTGTCAAGATAAAATAAAATAGAGATACTACTCCAAATAAAAACATTATGCCAGCACTTGCTCTAGCTTCTCTTTCGTTTATAACTTTATAATTATACTCATCTACACTCTCTCCAAAACTAAATATCTTAAGCATTACTTATCCTTTAATATAAAATATATTTATATAACATTATAACAAATATCTCTTAAGAAAATATTAGCATTGAACTTATTTTAATTTAAATCTTTTTACGATATAATTGCCTCGCCCTTTTTGGAGCCGTGCAATAGTTGTATTGGGCATTGGGTCAGGACAGGAATGTAGCAGCCCACCTGATACCTCTGTGTGCCACGGTACCCCGAGAAGGGTTTTTCTTCTAAGATACTTTTATATAAATCAACTATTTTATAAGCAATTTAAAGAGAGGTGTCCGAGTGGTTTAAGGAGCACGCCTGGAACGCGTGTGTAGGGCAACTTACCGTGGGTTCGAATCCCATCCTCTCTGCCACTATTTAACTTTTAAAACTTCTATAAGCGCAGGAAATCCAGCCCCAATGGCACTTTTAATAATATTTGCTTCTATGTTTATAGTCTCGTTTTGCATAGAGCTTAAATTAAATTCTTTAGAGTTAGCAATTGCATAACTTTTACTACTATTTGCATCTTCTATTACCATAAATGTATGAGGAGCTGAGCCTTTTATTATAATCTTTCCTGTTATATCCATAGCATTAATACCTATAGTTAAGGCGATAAAAATTGATAGTTTTAGATAATTAACTTTCATTTATATTCCTTTTTATATATATTATAGCAGATATTGTCAGTTTTTGATATAATATTTTAAAATTTATATACAAGGTAAGTGTAATGAAAAAATTAACTTTTTTATTATTTAGTTTTATAGTGTTTTTTACAGCGTGTGGAGGCGGAGGTGGCAGTGGCTCTTCTGGAAGTACAGTTAAAATAATGCCTCTTGGAGATTCGATTACTTATGATGATGCACATGCATATTACAAAAATGGTAAAAATACAGTACCAGCTGGTAAGAGGGTGGCATATAGATCTTTTTTAGCATACAATTTAAATGATGCAGGTGTAAAGTACAATTTTGTAGGTAGTAGAAGAGCGGGCTACGATGTAGAGCCAAAGTTTGATCCAGATAACGAAGGCCACCCAGGCTGGACTAGCTGGGATATTGCAAAACATGTATATAGTTACTTAGAGCATAATACTCCTGATGTTATTTTACTACATATAGGTACAAACGACAGAAAAGGTGGCAGAGTAGATGGCACACAAAAAATATTAGATGAGATAAACAGATTTAAAAAAGATAAAAAGAAAAAAATTAAAGTATTTGTTGCCCTTATAATAAATAGATGGTTTTGGGATAAAACTATAGAAAAGTATAATGCAAATCTTTTATCTATGCTAAAAAATAGAAACGATAAAGATATAGTAATAGTAGATATGAGGCACCTAATATCAGGTGGACAACATGACTACTTAGAAAATACACATCCAAATGCGAGTGGCTATAAAAGAATAGCCGATAGATGGTTTACTTCTCTTATGGATAGTGGGGTATTTAAATAGTTACATATTTTAAAGGTATATAATGTATAAAAAAATAGATAAAACAGGTTATCTTATTTTAATCTATTTTTTATTAATAATTTCTATTATGATTGTAAGTAATTATACTTTTTTAGGTGTACAAGACGAAGCACAATTACTTGCAACTTTAAAGTCAAATGAGCCAATAAACTACATGACAAGCTACCCGTTTGCAGTAGTTGTTGGTTATTTGTATAGTAACTTTCCATCTATACAATGGTATAGCATTAGTATAACTTTATATTTAATTTTAATATCATTTATCATGGCATATTATGTGGTAAGATTAGAATTTGAAAATAAAGCATTAACATATTTAGCGAAGTTTGCATTGCTTATGATGTTTACTATTTTATTGATATATATGCTTGTGTTAGTTGATGTAACATTTCCTACTTTAATTTTAATAGCTTTAGCTATACCATTTATTAAATATAATCAAATTTATTTTTGGATACTAGTTTGGATAGCTAGTTTTTTAAGAGTTCAAATAATTTTTTCGTTAGCGCCACTTCTATTTATTATATATATATTAATGGTAGATAAAAAAAGTGTTTTTAAGAGAAAAACACTTTTTTTATCTCTATTTTTATTAATCTCAATTATATTTAATAACTTCTCATATATGCTTAATAAAGAGTATAAAGATTGGATGGAGTTTACCGAAAAAAGAGCATATTTTACAGATTTTGGTGGGGCTCCTAAGGGTAATATATTATCTGCAGATGAATTTCATCTAGCTAGAACTTGGTGGATAGTTGATCAGGATTTATATCCATATAAAAAGGTTATAAGCTCAGCAGGGACAACACTAGATGTTATAAAACTTAAGTTTAATCAACATTCTGTAAAAACATATACTTTAATGATTTTAAAAAATCATTCTATTGTATATCTATTATTTTTAGCTTCGTTACTTTTATGCATATTATACAGAAGCTGGATAAAGTTTTTTGGATACTTTTCTTTTGCTTTTGTAGTAATTTTACTTTTAATTGTAAAGGATGTTGATAGGGTTACTATTCCTATATTTTTTATTTGGTCTTGTATGCTTATAGTAGAGTATTGGCATCTTAAAGATCGTTTAAAAATTATATCAAGTATAGCTATTATTACACTTGTAATATCTCTAATATTTACACTATATAACTCATTTCCAAAGAATAGAATACTGCACTTTAAACAAAGAGAAGCTTTAGCATATGAATTAAAAGAGATAATAAAAAGAAATAACATGGAGCTTGAAATTACTACGGGTTTCCCATCATCTTGGGAATATTTAATAGAGGGTATAATGCAAAATCATCTATTTGACGAGAAAAATTGGGTAGATTATTATGATGATTTACTGCTACAAGGGTGGTTTAGTAGGGTACCTTTAGTATACAAGCAACATAATGTTTCGTTTGGAGGCGTTAAGAGAAAATATGAGCACTATCACGATTGGCTAATGTCTTCTAAAGCTGGAATAATTGGTTCAAAAGGAGAGAATAGGCATATAAGAATTTTTTTAAAAAGAAATCTTATGAGTATATATGATAAAAAATTTCCCAAAGAGGGTTGCAAACACCAAAGTATAGTGGCCGATGAGAGCAAACACTTTGTTATACATAAAATAATATATTACTGCACAAACAAAAAAGGAGATAAAGAGCTTTGGAGATTACAAGATAATATTAAAAATATAAAAACAGATAACTTAGAATTTAAAGATAATAAAATAGTAATTAAAGGAAAAGATCCAAAATTTTATATTAAATTTGATAAAAAGTTGCCAAAATATATTGTAATACATATAGTTATTAAATCAGAAAAAAAAGAACAATTTCAGTTATTTTATAAATATAATAATAAGACATCGTATAGTGAAGCTAATTCAATAATAAAAGAGCTAAAAAAAGGGGTTAATAATATAGAAATATTAATACCTAGCAAATACTTAAAATATAGTTTAAGGGTAGATCCAGTAGCATCTAATAAAGGTAAATTAATAATTGATAAATTTACAATTTACCCATATATAGAAGAATAGCACTACTTAAAAGTTATAAATCTATTTAGTAAGTAAAAGAGTGTGCTATACACAACCATTCCGGCAAAAAAGGCAATATCTGTAGGAATTAAGTTATGCTCAACTATAAATTTAAGAGCCAAATAGCTAATATAATAAGATACTCCAAAAGCAGTTAAAAATTTTAAAAACTCTTTATATCTATTTTTTTTGCTTTCAAATACAAAATGTTTATTTAAAAAAAAGCTAATTATAAATCCTATTATATAGCTTAACAGATATGAAGTAGAGTATTTTAAACCAACTAAATGATAAAAAAGCATTATAGTTGCATACCCAAGCAATGTATTAAATACACCAACAGTTACAAATTTCAAAAAAGTTTTATCGTAAAATATTTTTAACATGACTTCTTAATTGACAATATGGCGTCAAGCTCTTTTTCTCTGTTTTTGCTTACTCTGTATTCTTTTTCGGCTTCATCGTAAAAGTATATATCTTTATCATGATTTACAATGCTAGGATGAACCATTATTTCATAAGTTTTAGATGAGTATTGTAAAGCTTGTAAAATAGTTTTATCAACCACTCCTGTATATAAAATTGAGTAAAAATTAATATCTTTGTAGAGGTCTTTGTATTTTTTATCTATATAGCTAAAGCTTTTTAGTAAAGCATACTTTACAACTCCACCATTTAAGATAAAGTTTGCTTTTTTAGTTAATTTTAAAGAGCTCCAAAAAGACTCTTTTACAAGCCTAACTCTATTTATACTATATCTACTTGCAAGCTCAATAACAATTGGATAAAGATGAGGTATTAAATGAATATGTCTATGGCTATCTATATGGGTTAAATTTGAATCTATGCAATCTAACACTCTTTGAATTTGCATATCCCACTCTATTTTTATAGCTTTTAAAAATGATTTGTCTTTATTTAGTAATAAATCTTTATAGCCTAAATTAAATTCACCTTTAGAGTTAGTTAAAAGTGGGCTATTACTTAAAGATTTACCATAAGTTAAATTTAAATGCATTCCAATATTTAAATTTGGACGCTCTTTAATGCCATTAATTGCCTCGTTAAAATAGTCGCAATTTGCCATAATACTAGCGTGAGTTATACAGCCTTTATCAAACCCTTTAAATATACCAGCATTTGCTCCAGGAGTCATAGCTAAATCATCTGCATTTACTATTAACATTAGTTTGTTCTTTCTTCAATAAAATAGAGTGGTCTATTTTTTACTTCAGAGTATATTTTGCCAATATATTCGCCTATAATACCAAGAGCTAGTAGCTCTATCCCACCTAAAAAATAGATAGGAAGTACAGTAGAAGCCCACCCTGGTACTGCAGTTTGAGAAATAAATAAGCTATAAAATACATACAAACTTAGACTTAAACTTATAAAAAATATAATAAACCCAATAACAGTGATAATTTTTAAAGGAATTAAGCTAAAAGATGTAATACCATTCCAACCAAATTGCAACATCTTTTTTAGCGTATATTTAGATGTACCAGCATATCTATCAGAATTTTTAAATATAACTTTTGTAGATTTAAAACCTATTAATTTAATCATACCTCTAATAAAAATATTTTTTTCTTTAAAGCTTAAAAAGCTTTGTAAAGCTCTATTTGAAAGTAGCCTGTAATCTGCATGATTTGTCTCTATATCGACACCCATTAATTTCATAACTTTATAGTAGCATTGTGCAGTAAATTTTTTAAAGTGCGTATCTGTATCTCTATTGTCTCTAATACCTAATACTACTTCATACCCTCTTTGATATTTTTTTAGCATATCTTCCATTGCATTAGGATCTTGCTGTAAGTCTGCATCTATAGATATCATGCAATCACACTTATTAACAACTTCGTTCATTCCTGCTAAAAGTGCATTTTGATGACCTTGATTTTTAGATAGTTTTAAACCTTTTACAAAAGTGGTTTTTTTAGATTTATTTTTAATAATTTGCCAAGTTTTATCTATGCTGCCATCATCTACAAATAGTATATAGCTATCGTTATTTATAAGTTTTTTTTCATATAAATTTTTTAAGATTTTACTAAATCTATTTATTGTTTCTGGTAATACTGCCTCTTCATTATAGCATGGAACTACAATTGCTAAACGATAAATTTTAGAAAAACTCATGATTTAACCTTTAGTATAATATAATATAAGTTATATTATATTATATTATACTTTATTTATGTGTCATATCTAAATTTTTAGTCTATTTGATTAAAAATTTCTTTATAATCCTTTTATAAAAAGAACAATTTCTTTTATCTTTTGCATCATTTCTTTCTAGCTCTAATACAAAAATATAGTCATCTAAGCTTGGTGGAGTGGGTATTTTTAGTTCACCTTTATTGTTGATAGCAATTGTGCTTGTTTCGCTTTTTAGGTTTGTATTTGGCGAGTAGAAGTAGTAGCTAAAGTTACTATTTTTAGCTAAATTAGTTAAATTATAGCCACTATCCCATGGAGCTATTGGTGCATAAAGGTAAGTTAGGTATATTTTATTATCTATACTTGCGCAAACTGGAGCTTTGGGGGTGTTGTTGTTTGGTTTTATGCTCTCTTGTGGTCTTAGTTTCCACCACTCAAAATTTTCTAAAAACTTTTTTGAATTTGCAATATCTTTTGCGCCTTTAAAATTAATTGCATCTATATAAGCAATATCGCCCCAGCTTGCTCCACTTGGCGATGCTCCAAAGGGATTATGGCTTTGATTTACCTGCCAAATGCCATTTGCACCATATCCAAAGCCCTTTGAGCCACCTAGTATTGCACTCCAAAAAGAGAGTCTTTGAACCGAGTCGTGGTTGTCTCTAAAGATGCCTTCGTAGTTTATTTCGTCCATTATTGTTAGCTTTTTGCTAGAGTATTTTTGCAAAAGTTCTTTGCCTTTTTGAACACTATCATAGCTATTGTGGCTAGCTTGCAGTAAGTTAATATCTATTAAAGAGCTACTTTTAACTTCGCAAAGCGAGTTCTCTATTGGGTGTATGCTTAGTAATTTATTGCAAGGATCTATCTTTTTAATATATTTTAAAACTTCGCTCCAGCCATCTTTTAGAAGCTTTGCATCTTGTATTCTATTTTGGCTTAAATAATAAGGCATAGTTGCTTCACCAGCTGCAATATAAACAGATGAATATACACCCCACCTTGCAACTATATATCGCCAATGTTTTTTTATCTTCTCTAGCCCCATCTTCTCTAAATAGTAGCCCCATGCTCCAACTATTGCAATATGAAAGCCAAGACTATAAAGGTACTCTATTTTAGCCTCGGCTTCGTTAAAGAAGTTGTAATTAATATCTGCATACTCGTCGTACCAAACATAACCACCTGCATTTTTAGCTCTGCTATCAAAGCTATCCATATCGGGAAACAACCCTGCAACTAGCTGAATAGTATTAAAGCTCTGCTCTAATCTTGTGTTTGCTAAGTGCTTAAAATCTTTAAAACTTAGCCTGCTGCTTAAGCACATCCACCAAGTATCGCTTAGCCATAAAAATGGCTCATTATTGCAAACTAAATACTCTTTATCTTGCGATAGCTGCAACTCATTGCTCTTTGAAAGTTTAGTTGCACTAACATATTTAGTTATATTATTTAGCGCAGCATCACTACAAAGTGTTGTTAGCTTATACTTGCCTAGCTCTTTTGGTCTAAACCTTACAGCCCACTCTTTAGCGCCTTTGTAAAATGCAGGTACTATAAAAGTACTGTTTGTAGGAGTGGTAATTTTAACATTTAGCTCTATATTTAAAAATGGGTATTTAGTTTCCTCTGTAGTAAAAAAGCCAACTTCTATAAAATTTATGCCCATTTATCCCACCAAGCTTTATGCATAGATAGTTTTTTAGCTAAAGAAATGGGCATTTTTTTGTATTTTTTACCAAGTTTATAGCCTAGTAGCTTTATTGCGTTTCTTATAAAAAATTCTGGTATTTTGTGGTAGGCTTTTGCTTTTAGCAAAAAGTTAAATTCAGATTTTACGAATCTTTTACCTTCGCCTTCGGCTTTACCAAATTTATCTATTAGCCACGACTCGTTAACATGAAATACGCCTGTATCAAAATAGCGCATAAAGTCCTCTTTAATTGTATAGTTATGCGAGTGGTAAACCATTGCATTAGCACAGTAAGCCTTTTTATAGCCCTTTAGTAGCATTCTTGCAGCAATGTGCATATCTTCGCCAACAATCGTACCCTCTTTAAACCAGTCTACATCTTCTAGTGCCTCTTTTTTATACGCAGCAAAACTATCCGAGAGAAAGGCACACTTTAGCCCATATTTATCTTTGTCTTTAAACTCTTTTATATATGATTTATTAGAGTAGTTAAAATACCTTAAGTGCGCACCAAAAAGCGTTGCATCTTTATATGGTAGTTGCTTACCATAAACTGCAGCTACATCTTTGTTTTTTATTAAAACATCTATTAGGGTCTCTAGAGAGTAATTATCTAGTGGCAGGGCATCTTGCGTTAAGAATATAATTATATCTCCAGAGGCAACTTTTGCAGCCTTTGCTCTTGTTGCACCATGGTCAAAATGCTCTTTTTTAATAGTTATAATATTGCTTGTAAACTCTTTTGCTATTTCTATAGTATTATCGCTTGAGCTTGAGTCTATAATTATTAGTTCAAAATCTATACTTTGGCTAGATAGCCTATTAAGTAGTTTAGGCAGATAGTTTTGAGCATTAAAGGTTGGAATAATTACAGAAATGCTCATAAGATACTCCTAAAATTTATTTAGAAGTATAACATATTATAGAGGAAGTTTAGATGTATATACCTCAAACCCTCTAAACGAGCCAGAAAGTAAGGCTTTGCCACCTTCTTCTTCTAGTTCAAACTGTATCATTACAGAAGATACTTCCCAATCTTGTGGGCTTAAACCAAAGTCTTCTCCTGCAAGGTCTGCTGGAGGGTTATTTCTTAGCTCTTGTAGTACAGCTATCATATTATCGTATGTTATATTTACACGGTAAAAACTGCTCCAATCATTAGCACTCTCTCTTAGCTTCTTTGGTGTACTTAATACCTTTATAATCTCTGCAGATTTTGGAGACATTGTAGAGTATATTGAATTTCTATCTATTGCTGTAGATATATGTGCCATTTTTGTTGTTGGGTCATATTTTACATCTGCTTGCTCGTGCATCCAACCTTTACCAAACGAATATAAGCCAATTACATAATTTATATTTTGGTTAGTTTTTGTGTTGTGTAAAATTAAACCAAAGTTTACACCACCACCAATATTTTTTCCAAAATTTTTATATATAGGCTTTGTAAAATCTGCTTGTATTACTAAATTTCCGCTTCTGTTCTTTTGCCACGGTTTAGCCACACTTAAGTTAGGAGCTAATCTATATATAAATGTAGAGTGCGGTCCGCCATAATCAAGATACTGCTCTGGTGCATCATTTAGGTTAATAGTAGTTCCAGCAGCTAATTTGCCATTTACACACTTTACCCCTGCAACAGAAGCACTATTATCAACCCTAGAAGCATCTGTACCAATGAAAAGTTGACTATCTTTAAAATCTAAACCAGTTAATTTAGAAAAATCTATATCACTGTTTTTATATCTAGATACTCTATTTACATATCTAAAGTCCCAATGTGGTTTAAGTGCCTTTTCACTCCATGGTTTTGAGAGTAGATTTTTAGTATCTTTAAATATGTTCTTATGGGCATCAAAAGAGTTTTCGTAATATATGTAGCTAGGCTTGTTATATTTACATTCAGATGCCAAAAGAGCCTTTTTATTGTTTTCATTAACATCAAAAATAATACTATCTATTACACTACTTTGCTTTTGTTTATAAGAGTCATACTGAAACATTTCGTCAAAAAATTCACAACCACTAAAAAAAAGTGTAGCTGATGCTAATAGAGCTAGTTTAAAGTTGTTTTTTATATACATAATTATATACTCCCAAAAAATGGTTTATCTAATAAGCTATTATATATGCAATTTCTTTTGATAAACTTAAAATGTCCATAAAATGGTATAATAAATGTAAATAGTTCGATAATTTAGATTGTTAAGTACATTTTTTATACATTTTTAATATTCTATTATAAAAAGAGTGAGAAGGCTAAATATATTACAATTTATTATATATAGGGTATCTCTAAAAGTTACCGCTCTTTTGTAAATATTTGCTATATATCATTAACTTTTTTAATGAGTTATATTTTTGTAATATATTTTTACTGTTGTGCTCTTTTAATTTTTTGTTTGTAACTCTATTATTTTGGCTGATATAGAAGTTAAAGTCAGGATAAGCAGATATTCCAAAGCTACTATTATACTCTTTGTTATCAAAAATAGAGGTACCTAAAAATGAGTTTTCCTGATCTTTTGCTAAGTGTGCAAGGTGTGCAAGGGTAGGTGCTAAATCTACCGATGATGAATTAGTAGTAAATTTGGCTGGATGCTTATGTATAGGGTCGTAAATAATTAAAGACAACTTATCATATACGCTTGGTACCCAATCTTTACTTGCAACTTTTTTATAATCTATATTGGGGTAGAGTGCGTGGTCTCCTGTTAATACCACAATAGTATTTTTATAATATTTCGATCTCTTAAAATAGTTCCAAAATATACCAAAAGAGTCATCTAGATTGTATATCATATTTAAAGTATTACTACTACCATCTTTATATTTTAACCCATCTACACTATTTGGCTCAAATCCTACATGGCTCTCTATTGTAGATATACCCATAAAAAAAGGCTCTTTATTGCTACTATTTTTTAGGTAATTTACTACTGCTCTCATCATCTGATGATCACTTAATCCTGTCTCTCCTAGTATTAACTCTTTATCCTTTGGTAATAGTTTTTTTAACAGATTTTTCCACATATAGAGCTCTTTGTAACCCCATAACTTTAAGTTTTCTTCTATATGCGAATAAGTTTCTCTAGAGTGAGAAAGATATACAGTTTTATAATTAGCTTTATTAAAATATTGTGGAATACATTTTAAATCTAAAGGCTTTAGCGGATTGTTATCTTTATTAAAATCGTTATATGTTAATAGCGGAAACAAAGAGCAGTGTTGCCCATATAGAGCGGGGGCTGTAGGTGTGGCGTGATTATAGTAACCATCTATTACCATTGACTCTTTTGCAAAACTGTTTATATTTGGCGTAACACCTTTTATATTTGTATTATAAGGCGACAACAAACGAGCTGATAGGCTCTCTATAAAAAAGATAATTACATTTGGCTTTTGGCTATTTATCTGTTTATATGGAAAATTATTTTTATATAAATAATCTCTCTTAAGAGGCTTTTTTCTATCTAAATTTATATTAATATTAAACTCTTTTGCAATTTTAATATCTGTTTTATTTAATGTTATAGCTTTGGAGTTGCCTAGGCTATAGAAAAGATTAGCAACTTCGTAAAACTCTTTTGCGGGCATAAAGGTAGTTATTTTACCAAGTTTGTGTTTATATTGTAAAAGCCATACATAAGAGCTAAGTATCACTATAAGTAAAGAGATATTTTTAAATAGAGTTATATTTTTAATGGTTATTGTAAGCAACTTAAAAAGAGCTATAAAGATAGCAGTAAATAAAACAATATTTAAAAGCATAGTACTATTTAATAGCAACATAAATTGTCCAGCATTTGCAATAGATGCCGTATTTAGTGAAGTCCCTGTAATTTTTATAGAGACTATTTGCGTAATAAAAACTAAGTAGTAGGCTAATAATACTGTAGTAGTTAAAATAATTTTTATTTTGCTATTTTTAATAAATAAAATTAAAGATATAGCCATAAATAAAATTAATAACTCTTGAGTTAATCCTATAACATTTATAGAAAAGTTATCTATATATAGATAACTTGTAATTAAGAAGGTAGCAAATATAGATAGTAGTGTAAAAAAAGGTTTCATAATCTCTATCCGCGTAATTTTAATAGAGATTATATCATAATTTAGTGCTTCTTTTTAGCGCCTGCTAGAAGTAGTGTCCAGTAGGCTCTGTTGTCTGTGTTGCTTATTACTTTTGCAAGAGCTACATCGCTAAATGTTGTATTCATTATTACTTTGCAATCGTTTGGGCGTTTAATCCAATAATTAATTAGCTCTTTTGGGCTCTTTAGGGTAGATTCTGAAGTTCTGATTATAAGCTCGCCACTATATAGTGTTTTATCTTCTATCTTTTGGTTAACTCTTTCGTAAAAGAAACTACCTCTATTTAAGCCCAGCTTTTTAGCAGTTTTGTCTGTAGCTTGCCCAGAGCCGTTATGCTTAAGCATTTTTGTAACTACCATATCTATAGTGTGCTCTTTTGCTCTGTAGTATAGAGTTTTGTTCCATCTAAGTGGTTTAACTGCTTTAGAGCAAATTTGATTTTTACTACGAGCTTCGTTAATAGCTTTTAGTGTAGCTTGCTCTATTGTTAGCTTATTAGCCATCTGTGGCATAGGAGTAATGCTATTTGGTGCTTTAGTAAAGCTATCTTTAGCTGTTTGGGTTGCAATAACTTTTTTACTCTCGATTTTAGCTTCTGCGCTTAATAAAGAGGTAAAAACCAATGCAGATATAACTAATTTATAATTCATACATTAACCTTATGTAACATTTTAAAATATTATACAATAAAAATTTATATTTTTTTTGATTAAAATCATATTTTTTTAAAAGTAGTTCCATTAAATCTTTATAGTTTACTTTAAAAAAAATTTTAATAATTATTAAAAAATGTGTAAAAGTGATATAATTTAAATTATTTTTGCACATAATCAGTTTATTTTAACTGATTTAATGGTGCTAAGAATTACATTTATACAGAGTAAATAGATTATTAATATTTGTAAAAATGTTTAATATATGGTATTATACAGCAAGCAAATATATTTTATATTAAGTTGAAATATAAATAAGCTATCATCTAGATAATTTGATACTATATCTATTATAAGTAAAAATAGGGGGGGAGTAGAATGAAATTTGCAAAAAGTTCTCTGTTGGTTAGTTTAATTACACTTGCACTAACTGCTGTAAGTGCACAGCCAGCCAAGGAGTATAAGGTAAAAATAAGCGAGGATCTACCATTTGTTGATGTAGATGTAATGGGTGAGCCTGTTAGAATAGATAGAATTCAAGATACTAAGCATAGGCTTAAGAACTCTTATACTAAAACATCAAGACCATGCCCGCCATTTTGTGTTCAGCCGTTTGAGCCAATTAAGGGCATAGAGACTTATGGCGAAATAGAGATGCTAGATTTCTTAAAGAGTGATGTTAGCAACAATGCAGGTGTATTAGTAGATGCAAGACTACCAAAATGGTACAAAGAGGGTACAATTCCTGGTGCTATAAATTTACCATTTTCTATATTAAACCCAAAGACTTCAAAAGAGTACTTAGAGCAAGTTTTACCAGTTTTAGGTGCAGAAAAAAAGGGTGATAGTTGGGATTTTGCTAATGCACAAAAGTTAGTAATTTTCGATAACGGACCATGGTGTCAGCAAGGAGTTAGGGCGATGGAGCACCTATTAGCACTTGGCTATCCAAAGGGTAAAATAAAGTATTATCGTGGCGGAATGCAGTATTGGCAGATACTTGGATTTAAAGTGCTAAACTCTAAAGAGTGACATATATGAGAGGTTTAATACTAACAATAATTCTTGCACCTGTATTGTTATTTGCAATGAGCGACAAAGAGCTAGCTGTTGCAATTAACCTTGCAGGTAAGCAAAGAATGTTAACACAAAAAATGAGTAAAGAGGCTCTTCTTATTTTTATAGGTATAGATGTAGAGAAAAATGCAAAAAATCTAAAAGGTACATCTGCTTTGTTTGAGAGGACTCTTAAGGGGCTAATTAATTCGGATAAATCTTTAGGTTTAGTAAAGTCTAATAACCAAGCAATTGATGCTAAATTAAAAGAGGTAACTAAACTTTGGCTACCATTTTCTAAAAAAATAGAAGATGTTGCATCTTTTAAAAATATTAGCGACAATACTTTTAATTATATAGATAAATACAATACACCTTTATTAAAGAAGATGAACGAAGCTGTAACTCTATATACAAAGCTAGGCTCTAAGGGTAGCAGTAAGTTAAAGATGGCAAACGATATCAACCTAGCAGGTAAGCAAAGAATGCTAACACAGCGTATTGCAAAAGATCTGCTTTTGTATCAAGCTGGTATTAACCCTAAAAAAGCGCTAGAGTCTTTAACTAGTTCTATAAAACTTTTTGATAAAACGCTAAATGGCTTATATAATAAAGATAAAGATTTAAATCTAATTGGAACAAAATTGCCAAAAATACTAAGGCAGTTAGATGTTGTAAAACAACAGTGGCAAGAGGCTAAACCGCTAATTGTAAAATCTATAAAAGATAAAGAGAATCAAGAGTTAACAAAAGAGGTAATAGCCAAACTAGATGCAACTAAAGTGCAGATGAACAAAGCAGTAGAGTTATATACCAAATCTCTAAATAGACAAAAACAGATTATGAAGCTAAATGCACTAATTAGTGGTTTTATGGTTAAAAAAGATAACTCTAAACACCTAATAAATTTAGCTGGTAAGCAAAGAATGTTAACCCAGCGTATTGCAAAGCTTTCAATTGAGTGTAAACTTAATATTTTGCCTAAAAGTTGCACAAAACTACAACACTTTATTGAGCTTTACGATAAAACACTAAATGGCTTTGTGTTAGGAGATAAAGAGTTAAGTCTTTCGCCTATTAAATCTAAAGATGCATTAGAGCAAATTAATAAAATAAAGAAAATTTGGCAACCATTTAAAGATGCAGCACTAAAACTACAACTAAGTAAAGGCAAAGATGCAAATGCACTTAAAAAGATTTTAAGTACCAATAATAGCCTCTTAAAAGAGTCTAATAATTTAGTAACTGTTTTAGAAAAAGAGAGCAGTAAAAAGCTAAGCTATATAGAGAAAGCTCAACTAAAAATTGTTAATATTGCAGGAAGAGAGAGAATGTTAACGCAAAAGATGACAAAAGAGCTACTAGAGTTAAAAAAGCTAAAAATAGCTAACGCTAACGAGCATATGCAAAAGAGTATTAAACTATTTAGTAGCTCTTTAGATGGTTTAATAAAAGGCTCTAAAGAGCTAGGTTTACCAGCAGTTACAAATATTAAAATAAAAGAACAGTTACTAAAGGTATCGAAATTATGGAGTAAAATTATGACAATTTACAATAAAAATAGCATAACTCAAAAAGAGTTGGTATTATTACTAAAGATTAACCCTATATTGTTAAAAGAGATGAACAAGGGTGTCGAAATTATAGAAAAATCTACTGATTACTAAGGAGAAGAAGATGGCAGATAAAGGTAACAATTTAGATGATTTAATAGGTAGCAGTAGCCAACCTATTATTGTACAAGAGAGTGGAGGTGATAAGAAGTTTCTATATACTTTAATTATAATTTTAGTAGTACTTTTTATTATAGCATTAGGAGTAATTGCATTTATTAGTGGAAAGTATTTTGGCAATAAAGACTCAAATAATGAACAAGATATTGCAACAGCTAAGGTTTCGAAACCTATTAATAGCACAAATATACAAAAAGCAGCGGCTACACCTGCTTCTAAAACTATTAAAGAAGAGATAGAGGTTGCTAAAAATAGTAATAGTAACAGTGTAAGTGAATTGGAAAAATTGGTGCAAGAGCAAGAGCAAACTACAAAAGTAGAGCCAAAAATTGCAAAGCCAAAGCCCGTAGAAAAAAAACAAAAAGAGCAATCTGCTATTGCTAAAGCAGCATCAGCAGCTACTGGTGGTAAAGCACTATCTTCAGAGGAGTTAGCAAAAATTGCTCAACTTGTTGCACAAGAGTTAGCTAAATCTAAAACACAAACAACAAATACAAGTAGTACACAAAGTAGTAAAGATGATGCTCTAATAGCTTCTTTACAAAGTGCACAAACAGATACACTGAAAACTCAAAATGTAGATACATCTAATGTAAAAGATAGTAAAGTTAATACATCTAGTAAAAAAGTTGATACATTTAATAAAGTTGTTGTAAAAGAGCAAGCAGGTGGAGATGACGAAATTGCTAAGCTATCATCAGAGATTGATTCTATTTTACAAAGTAGCGAAGTTGCAGATAAAGAGAAGTCTCTAAAGTATGGTAAAGAGTTAAAACAAGAGATTAGTAGCAGAGAAAGAGAGATGCGTTTTATTGTTGTTAGACAGGGTGATACTCTTAGTTCTTTAGCGTATAAAGCGTATGGTAGAGCATCGGCATACAAAAAGATATATCAAGCTAATCCAGATTTAGTTAAGAATCCAAATAGAATATATATAGGTATGAAGTTAAGAGTTCCAGTTGATCAAGAGTATATAAAACAACAAGGAAATTAGTATGAAAAAACTTGCAATTGCATTTTTAACATTAGCTGGAGTTCTTTACTCTAGCGAAAATGTGTTAGTAAAATTAACAGAGGATACGCCATATATTAATATTAAGGATAATGGTGTTAATGTAAAAATAAGTAGAATTCAAGATACTGCAAACAGACTAAACGACGACTTTACAAGAACTTCAAGACTTTGTCCTCCGCACTGTATTCCTAAAATTCAAATAGATGGTATTAAGACTATAGGCGAGCTAGAGCTAATAGATTTTATAAAAAATAAAGTATATAAGAAAAAGGGTATATTAGTAGATGCAAGATTAAAGGGCGCATATAGACTAGAAACAATACCTGGAGCTATAAGTATACCTTTTACCGTTATACAAGTTGATTCTAAAAAAATTACTAACTCACTTTTTAAAGCACTTGGAGCTAAAGTACAAAGTGATGGTAGTTATGATTTTGCAAATGCTAAAGAGTTAGCAGTATTTTGCTCTGGTTTGTGGTGTGAATCTTCAGTTAAGCTTGCTAAAGGATTAATTGAAAAAGGCTATCCTAAAGATAAAGTTTTATGGTATAGAGATGGTCTTCAAGCTTGGAAACTGCTAGGTTTAACTACAGTTGTGCATAAGGCTGAAGAGGTTAAAAAGTAAATTTTCAGAACAAAATTAGCTATCTTCTGATTTTTTTGATATAATCTATGTATCAAACTTAAAGGAGGATAGATGTGCAATAGTAAATTGAAAGTTGCAGTTTGTGCACTTATTTTATTAATATTGATGTGCTGCTTTACACATACTACAAAAACAGTGTCTACAGATTCAAACAAAAGTGCTATTTTAGATAAGAAGCAGGAGATTAAAATTGCAGATTTAGATAACGATGGCATTGCAGATTCAAAAGATTCAGATATAGATGGTGATGGTATATCTAATAAAGACGAAGAGACTATTAATAGCGACCCATTTAGCAAAGATACAGATAACGATGGAAAGCTAGATAGCCAAGAGTACGATAAAGATACAGATGGCGATAAAGTTTTAGATATTATTGAATCGGCTATTAAAGATACCGATAAAGATGGTGTAGTAGACGAGCTAGATAGCGACGATAGCTCAATTCATAATGATAGCGATGGTGATGGTTTTGATAATATTACCGAAGTTGGCCAAAAGACTGATCCGCTTGATCCAAACTCTAAACCAGCACCAAAAGATACAGACAAAGATGGCAAATTAGACTCTGTTGAAAAGGGTAAAGATAGTGATGGCGATGCAAAAAGTGATGTTATAGAGTCTGCACTTAAAGATTCAGATAGCGACGGCGTTGTAGATGAGCTAGATGCCGAAGATAGCAATCCAAATAACGATACAGATAACGATGGTTTTAGTAATATAGATGAGCTAAAAGCAAATACAGATCCTCTTGATCCTAAATCTATAATAGAGAAAGATACAGATAAGGATGGTAAAATAGATAAGATAGAAAAAGGTAAAGATAGCGACAGTGATGGCAAAAGCGATATAGAAGAGTCTGCAAAACTAGATGCCGATAACGACGGTGTTGTAGATGAACTAGATAGCGAAGATAGCAATCCAAATAACGATAGTGATAGTGATGGTGTAAGTAATATAGATGAAAAAAATGCAAATACTAATCCACTAGATCCTAACTCTAAACCTGCACCAAAAGATACAGATAAAGATGGAAAAATCGATTCTGATGAGATGGGTAAAGATACCGATCATGATGACAAAAGTGATGATATAGAGTCTGCACTTACAGATACAGATAACGACGGTGTTGTAGATGAACTAGATAGCGAAGATAACAATCCAAATAACGATAGTGATAGTGATGGTGTAAGTAATATAGATGAAAAAAATGCAAATACTAATCCACTAGATGCAAACTCTAAGCCAGAAGTGCCTAAAGTAGTAGAGAATAATGAAACAAAGCAAGCTACAGATTTAGTTAAAAAGGCTCAAGTTAAAGAAGACTCTAAAAAGGCAGCCGATGAGATTAGTGCCATCTTAGCAATAGAGCACATTAAATTTGAAACTGATAGCTCTACACTATTACCAGAAGGTATAGAAACAATAAAGAAGATATATGTTATTCTTAAAAAATACCCAAATGTAAATTTAGAAATTGGTGGACACACAGATAATGTAGGTAGTCCAGAATACAATAAAAAGCTATCTCAAGAGCGTGTAGATATGGTTAAAAAAGCTTTAGTTGAATTTGGAATAGATGGTACAAAGTTAAGTACTAAAGGTTACGGAGAGAGCAAACCACTTGTAGAAAATAGTAGCGATGATAATAGAGCTAAAAATAGAAGAGTAGAATTTAAATTATTAGGAGATTAAGATGTTAAATTTAGTATCACAAATACCACTATGTGCCCTTTTAGCAGGGCTACTTGGACTATATATTGGATATCTTTTAGCAAAAGATAGTTGCAAAGACATAGAAGAGTTAAACAATATTCATCACTAAAACTATAGCTCCTTTAGGGGCTAATTATTAACTTTAAAAACTATCCTCTTGAGGGGTTAATTGTATTAACTCAAAATGCTTTTTTTGTAATTTTTGATTATTATCTAATATCTTTGTGTATTGGCTATTTAATTTGTTATATCTATCTTTTGTATCTTGCAGTACACCAATAGAGCTTTCGCCAAAAAATAGAGAATAAAGATAAAATAAAAGTATTATAAAAAGTATAATTCTAAAAATAAGTGAGCCATTTATGCCTCTTTTATTGCTAGCTAAAGAGGCTGTAGCCTCTTCATTTGTAGGTAGTATATCTTGGTTATTCACCAAATAGCTCTTTGCCAATATATTCAAACTGTCCAAGCTCTCTTTGAATCTCTAAAAGTCTATTGTATTTAGCAATTCTATCGCTTCTTGCAGTTGAACCTGTTTTAATTTGTGCAGTATTAAGTGCTACTGCAAAGTCTGCAATAAATGCATCTTCGCTCTCGCCACTTCTATGACTCATTACACATGTATAGCCATTTCTTTGTGCTAGACGAACTGTCATCATAGTTTCGCTTACACTTCCAATTTGGTTTGGCTTAATTAAAATTGAGTTTGCAATTGCTTTATTAATACCTTCGCTTAAGATCTCGGCATTTGTTACAAATAGGTCGTCTCCTACTAGCTGAACTCTATCGCCTAAACGCTTAGTAAGCTCGCTCCAGCCTTCCCAGTCGTCTTCGCTTAAGCCATCTTCTATAGATACAATTGGGTATTTATTAATTAGGTTTTCGTAGTAGCTAATAAGCTCAGAGCTTGTAAGCTCTTTGTTTTCAGACTTTAATACATACTTACCCTCTTCGTTTGTTAATTCGCTACTTGCAACATCTAGTGCTAAAACAATTTGCTCTCCTGCTTTATAGCCAGCTTTACTAATTGCATCCATAATTACTTCTATTGGCTCTTCGTTGCTCTTTAGGTTTGGTGCAAAGCCACCTTCGTCACCAACTGCTGTACTCTCGCCCATACCATCAATAATTTTCTTTAACTGCTGATAAATTTCGCTAACTGCTCTTAAGCCATCATCGAAGGCATCAAAACCAATTGGCATAATCATATACTCTTGAAAATCAACAGAGTTATTTGCATGCTCACCGCCATTAATAATGTTAAACATAGGTGTTGGCATAACAACCGCATTTGCACCACCTAAATAACGATAAAGTGGCATTTTTAAAGAGCTAGCCGCAGCTCTTGCAACCGCCATAGAAACACCTAAAACCGCATTTGCACCAAGATTAGAGTAGTTGTTAGTTCCATCTACTTCTTTCATAGTTAAATCAACCTCTGCTTGATTGTATGGGCTCATACCAATAATAGCCTCTGCAATAGCGTCGTTAACATTTTGAACAGCCTTTAATACGCCTTTTCCGCCATATCTGTTATCTTCGCCATCTCTTAACTCTAAGGCCTCTCTTTTACCAGTACTTGCACCACTTGGCACAATTGCACTCTCTTTAGTTCCATCGCTTAATACAACTGTTGCTCTAACTGTTGGATTACCACGACTATCTAATACTTCGTCTGCATATACATCTTCTATAAATACCATTATATTCTCCAAAATAAAGTTGTCTAATTTTACCATTTTTTTTATAAATTGTTGCTCTTAGTTGCTGCAACCTTTTATATTTTCATCTTTAATTAGTTTAGTTTTAAGAAGTGCCCCTTTTTTATTAAAGTACTCAAAATACTCTTTTATGTGGCACCCATTTTCACTAACCTCAAAAAACCGCACTCTATAGACTCTATTAGAGTATTTATAGCTATATGGTTTGCTGTTTGCTCGATTTATCGCTTTAACCCAAAGTAGCAACTCTGCTTCTGTGTCTATACGCTTTAAAATATCTAAAATCTCTCGTTTATTCTCTATGGCCTTCATTCTGGCATCTCTTTTTTCGTAGTAATTTAGCAAAATGTATCTATATTTTAGAGTTGGATACTCTTGCCACTTCCAAAAATAGTTCTCTTTTACTATAAGATTACCTAGTATTTCTCGAGCTTTATGAGCTAACTCTTTAGATTTTAAAGCTCCTACTGATAGTAAAGTATCATATTTAAATGGCTCTTGCAGCTTAAAATCCCTACCAGTGTAATCTTTTGTTCTAAAACTAATAAGCTCTAGATATCTAATTTTTCTACTTAGCTTAAAGTCGTTAAATGTGTAGTTATTGAGTGGTTTAAATTTTAGCTCGTTTCTATCTAGTGTAGGAAAATTAACGCTGTAGGCACTTAGCAGATTTGTAAATAGTAAAAGTAAAAAAGATAATTTTATGTAGTGTGTCATAATTAGCCCCTTTAATGGGGTAATTATAACATTAAAAAGTGAAAAATGCTATACTTAGCTATCACTTTTTGCTATTTCGTCTTCGTCCATTGTAAGTTTTTCACCAAATCCTAGAGCCTCTTTAATTTTATTCTCTATCTCTTCTTTTAACTCTGGATTGTCTTTAAGTGTTTGTTTAGAGTTCTCTTTACCCTGTCCAAGCTTTGTAGCGCCATAGCTAAACCACGCACCACTCTTATCTACAATATCAAGCTTAACACCATAATCTATTAGCTCTCCCTCTTGGCTAATACCCTCGCCAAACATAATATCGAACTCTGCTTGTCTAAACGGAGGTGCTACTTTATTTTTAACAACTTTTGCCTTAACGCGGTTACCAATTTGACTCTCTGCTTGCTTTAGAGTTGCTATTTTTCTAACATCTATTCTAACAGAAGCGTAAAACTTAAGTGCATTACCACCAGTTGTAGTCTCTGGAGAGCCATAACCCATTGTACCAATTTTCATACGAATTTGGTTAATAAATATAACCGTTGTATCCATTTTGTGTAAAATAGCCGTTAGTTTTCTTAATGCTTGGCTCATAAGTCTTGCTTGTAAACCAACATGCGTATCGCCCATATCGCCTTCGATTTCTGTTTTTGGCGTAAGCGCTGCAACAGAGTCGATAACTATTAAATCTACCGCTCCACTTCTTGTAAGTGTCTCTAAAACCTCTAGTGCTTGCTCTCCAAAGTCTGGCTGAGATACAAGTAGATTATCTATATCAACACCTAAATTTTTTGCATAATATACATCTAAAGCGTGCTCTGCATCGATAAACGCACAAATAGAACCCTCTTTTTGAGCCGATGCGATACACTGAAGCGCAAGAGTAGTTTTACCAGAGCTCTCTGGCCCGTAAATTTCTATCATTCTACCCTTTGGTATTCCGCCAATTCCTAGTGCCATATCTAGCCCTAAAGAGCCTGTACTAATTGCCTCTATCGGTTCTATCTCTTTATCTCCAAGGCGCATTAGTGTACCCTTACCAAATGCTTTATCTATCTGCTTAATTGCTAAATCTAGAGCTTTTTGCTTATTTGCATCCATTATAACCCCTGTTTTTTATCTATATTGTAGCATTTTTTTATTAATTAATGATACAATAGTGTAAATAATTTTATACCTATGTTAAGGAACTTTATGAATATAGAAATAGCCCATTCACCCGATGCAGATGATATTTTTATGTATTATGCAATCGCATTTGGTTGGGTAGATGTAAAAGATTACGAATTTAAAAATATCGCTCTAGATATCGAAACACTTAATGTAGAAGCATTAAAAAACACCTATCCAGTAAGTGCAATTAGCTTTGCACTGTACCCAAAAATACGAGAAGAGTATGCACTTTTACGCCCAGCAGTAAGCTTTGGGCAAGGCTATGGACCAAAACTTATTAAGCAAAAAAGCAAGTGTCTTCGCCCAAATTTAAAGCTAGCACTCTCTGGCGAAAATACAACAAATGCAATGTTAATTCGCCTTCGCTATCCGCAAGCTAGAATTGTATATATGAACTTTTTAGATATCGAAGAGGCAGTAATTAGTGGCAAGGTAGATGCTGGAGTTTTAATACACGAATCTATTTTAGACTTCGATAGCTCACTAGAGGTTGAGCTAGAGCTTTGGGATTGGTGGCTAGATTTAGCTAAAGAGGAGCTACCTCTACCACTTGGTGGTATGGCAATAAGACGCTCACTTCCACTAAATAGAGCAATAGAGATAGAAGATATTCTAATAGATGGTGTAAAAGTAGCCAATAGCAGAAAAAAAGAGCTAAGCGACTTGCTAGTAGAGAAAAATTTAGTTAGAATAGAAGACGAAATGTTAGATAAATATCTAAATATGTACGCATCAGACGACTCTGTAAGCCTTAGCGATATTCAGCTAAAAGCAATAAATAAGCTATTTGAAATTGGCTACAAACATAAAGAGTACGACTGCCAAATAGATGTAGAAGATTTTTTAATACCAAAAGAGTACCAAAATTGGCGTAACTTATAGGAGTAGATTATGGTTCAACTTATATCTGTACTTGTAGCAATACTTTTAATAGCACTAGTTATCACAACCGATAGAGATAGCGAGCATACGCCAAAATCTAGTTCGCAATCTGTAGATGCAAGAGACTACTACAACGACACTCCAAGAGAACCAAAAAAGAGAGATAGCTTCTTCTCGTTTATAAAAGACGATAGAGTAATTACCTTCGACCTCTACCAAATAAAGGGCAAAGGTGTGCTAAATATCGACAGAAGAAGCTTTAGAGAGGGTTTAAAAAATGCCCTAGAAGATAGTAATAAGTTTAAACTAGGTTACAACCCAAATATTAAAATGGTATTAACTATTAAAGAAGATATCATAAGATTAAATAAATATATAGCCCAAGACTATGATGGCAACGAGCGTTTTGTGGTTAAAAAAAGAGTAAAAGTAGTAATAAAATATGCACTATTTAAAGACTCAAGAGTTACCTACCACATAAACAATCTAACATACCGAGCCGACTTAAAAGCCAGCTCTCCAATAAACTACGACGATGCAATACATAAAATCAATAAAAGACTCTACTGGATAGTAGCTAAAAAAGTATCCGCCCAACTAGTAGAAAACTATAAATCAGTTTTAAATAATTTATAACAAAGCATATCTATTTCTCTTGCTTTAGTTTTTTAGTTGTATGTATGCCTACTTACAACAGTAGCTAGTGTTCAATAAATTTAATGATTTTAAAAGTAGGCTTAGCAAATGTGCAATACCCGATGGGGTATTGTATTTAGTTAAGTCTTTAAGATTACTTTTTTTTAGGGGTAAGGTACATATTAATGTAGCGGCCTTCTTGTTTGGCTGGGCTTTCTAGGTTTGCTACATCTTCTAGTAGTGGCCAGATGTTGTTTAGAACTTCTACACCAAGTTCTGGTGTTGCCATCTCTCTACCTTTTAAGAAAACACGAAGTTTAACATGCTTGTCTTTCTCTAAGAACTCTCTAGCGTGTTTAACTTTAAAATCAATATCGTTTTGAGCAATTTTACAAGAGAATTTAACCTCTTTTACATCTATCTTTTTTTGATTTTTCTTTGCTTCTTTTTTCTTTTTCTCTTGTTGGTATTTATATTTACCATAATCCATAATCTTAGCAACTGGTGGCTTAGCATCTGGTGATATTAAAACTAAATCTAGCCCCTCTTCGTCGGCTTTTGTTAGCGCTTCGGCTCTAGATATAATACCTAATTGTCCATTTGCTTCACTAATTACTCTTAACTCGTTGGCACGGATCTCCTCGTTCATGATTGGACCCTCTTTTTTGTTGCCTCTTCTTGCGTTTTGCTTGCTCAAATTTCCCCTTCTTGAATCTCTTTTGTTAATTGTAACATAAATTCTTCTATTTTTAGATTATATTGCTCTTTTTTTCTTCTATCTCTTATTGCTACTGTGCCATTTTGTATCTCTTCGTCGCCAATAATTACAACATAAGGAACTCTTTGCTTCTCTGCTAAACGAATTCTTTTATTAAGAGAGTCGTTTTTGCCAAATATTTCGCAATCTATCTCTTTGGCTGCAAACTTTCTTGATAGCTCTTTTGCGTAGTCGTTATGTGGCTCGCTAACTGGTACAAAAATTATTTGAGTTGGTGCGATAAATGTTGGGAACTCACCTGCATAGTGCTCTGTTAAGATACCAATAAATCTCTCGAAGCTTCCTAAAATTGCACGGTGTATCATAACTGGCTGTTGCTTTTCGTTGTTTTCGTCGGTATATTCCATCTCTAGGCGCTCTGGTAGGTTAAAGTCTACTTGCACTGTACCACACTGCCACTTTCTGCCAATTGCGTCTGTAATTTTAATATCTATTTTTGGTCCATAGAAAGCTCCGCCACCTTCGTCTACACCATATTTTAAGCCTTGTGAATCAAGTGCATCTTTAAGCCCTTGTGTAGCTTTTTCCCAAATTGCGTCGTCTCCAATTGCTTTCTCTTGCGGTTTTGTTGCAATCTCTAGCGAGTAGTTAAAGCCAAATTTGCTCATAACGCTATCTATAAATTCCATAATACCTAAAACTTCGTCTTTAATTTGATCTGGCGTACAGAATATATGAGCATCATCTTGAGTAAACTCTCTAACTCTTAATAAGCCGTGTAGTGCACCACTCATTTCGTGGCGGTGTACAACACCATACTCGAAGTACTTAATTGGTAAATCACGGTAGCTTTTTGGGCTGTTTTTGTACATAATAATATGCCCAACGCAGTTCATAGGTTTTAGCCCATACTCTTGCTCGTCTATCTCTGTAAAGTAGATATTCTCACCATAGTTTTGGTAGTGTCCACTCTTTTTCCAAAGTTCAGATTTTAAAATCTCTGGTCCACGAACAGGCTCGTAACCTCTAATTCTGTGCGCTCTCCATAAGTTTTGCTCTATTTTAGATCGAAGCCTAGCACCCTTTGGCAACCATAGTGGCATACCAGCACCGCTCTCTTCGCTAAACATAAATAGCTCTAAGTCGCTTCCTAGTTTTCTGTGGTCTCTTTTTTTAGCCTCTTCTAACATGCTTATGTGCGCTTTTAGGCTCTCTTTATCGGCAAATGCTATACCGTAAATTCTTGTTAGCATCTCCTCTTTTTCGTCGCCTCCAAGGTATGCACCTGCAACTCTTGTTAGCTTTACATTAAATAGCTTTTTAGTTGTTGGAACATGAGGTCCACGGCATAAATCTTCGAAATCGCCTTGCTTATAGATGCTAACTTCGTTATCTTCTATTTTCTCTAGCACTCTTAGTTTTAAGTCGTCGTTTTCGAACTTTTTAATCGCTTCGTCTTTGCTAATAGAGTACTTTTCTATTTCGTAGCCCTTTTTAGCAAGCTCTTTCATCTTTTTTTCTATCTTTTTTAAATCTGTTTCGCTAATTTTTTCGCTAGTTCTAAAGTCATAATAAAAACCCTCTTCTACAACTGGACCAACAAAAAATTGTGTATCTGGGTAGAGCTCTTTAATAGCTTGTGCCATTAGGTGTGCCGCAGAGTGGCGAATAATCTCTAACGCCTCTTTTGAGTTGTCAAATAAAATCTCTTCTCCGCTATTTGCACTCTGAGTATCTACAATCTCATTTTCGTTTATAAAGCCTATAACATCGCTCACAATATTTCCTTAAATTATAAATTGTTTAATTATACCTAATTTTGGTTAAAAAACTTAATTCTATCTTCGGTAATTGGGTGGCTAGCTACCCAATTAAACGCAGGCATGGAGTTATCTTTTCCATATTTTTTTGTATAGTAGTTCTCCATTTGCCTAAAAATATTTGCTAATGGCTTCGAAGATATGTGCAATCTATTTAGCTCTTTTTTTGCATAGCTATCGGCTTCTCTTTCGTTGTCTCGGCTATATTTGCTTGTAATTAACAAAGTTGGCAAAGTTGTAACAATAAAGTTAACATCTCCTGTAAAGTAACTAACAATAGCAGTTGCTAGAGTTCCTTTAATAAGGCTCTTTAGCCCGTGCTTATAGACATAGTGCCCTTTTTCGTGTGCTAGCACTCCAAGCAGTCCATATAGGTTTGGATCTTTATCTAAAAAGACAAGCTCGTCTATTATAACAATATCGCCACTTGGCAGAGCAAAAGCATTTGGCCCCATTTGAGGCGACGATCTAAAGTGCAACTTATAATGGCTGTCGTTGTTGGTTAGTTTTTTAAAAAGCTTTAGTACCTTAGCCTTTTTGCTATTAGATAGATTGCTTTTGTGCAAATAGCCTTTATCTAGCTCTTTAAGAGTCATTTTACTAGCTCTATCTAGCGTATTTTGCGGAAGAATATTAGCAATTACATCTGCACTCATACCAGCACCTGCTGTTAGCATAAAAATAATAAATGCTGCAAGCATAACAACCGAGCCAACTGCTAATTTCCACGACTTTTCTAACTTATGAATTGGCGATATTTGTACATCTAGGCCGCTTAAAATAGAGTCTATTTTGTCGTTTTGGCTACTTTTGCACCTAATGTTGTTGCTAAACTCTATAACTCTTGGTGTGTTGCCAAGTCTAGAGGCAATCTTAACACTACTTAGTGGCTCGTTTATGCCAAACTCTTTAACTAAAACTCTTTTATCTTTAGTAAACTCTATATCTACTATATGCTCTTTAGAGCTAGCTCCATCGTACAGTTTTGCTTGAATTATCATACTAAACACCTATGTCTATGTCGAAAAAGTCCATAGTCTCTTCGCCAATTGTAGAGCTACTATCTTTACCATCAGATATAAATTTGTCGTAATTGTCGCATAAAAAGTAGGTATTAGAAGCTTTGTATTTTAAGTATCTAACTCTTGCCCAAGGGTATGCTAACCCAAAAGAGCCAATTGTTGCAAGCGTATTTGTTGCACTAATAATACCTAAATCTATAGCTTCTAGTTCTCCTTTAAATTTACATTCATTTATCGAGGTATTATTTCTAACAAAGTTAGATAAAAATGCATCTATAATACCCTTGTAAAAAGCAATAGGTACTACATATAAAAGTATAATAACAGTAGCCGTTGTAATGCCTTTAAATTGATTTCCTATATTCATTGTATTAAGATAAGAGCTAAGCATAGCCACAACAACACTAGCTATAAATACTAAAAGTATAGTTATAATAGTAGTAACTAAAGCTAGTTTTAAAAAGAGTATAATAGTACTCTTATTTGTCGCACTAAAGTTAAATTTAGATTTACCATAGTAAGAGTTATCTACAATTAAAGCCTTTAGTTTTTTGTAAAATATAGGAACAATTACAACAACAAAGAGTAACATAAATATAAATACCAAAGTACCAGCAAGATTGCTGCTGATGCTATCTTTAAATATGCCCTTTAAGATACCAGGTAAAAGCATTAAAACAATAGCACCTATAAACATAAGAGCAAGTGCATAAAAGCTTCTGCTTTTAGCACCATATTTAAAGTAAACATTTCTATAAGATGCACTCTTTAGCCTAAAGCTAATTGCTTGTCGCACAAGCCACGGCAGAAGTAGCAAAAACACAATAGCCACACCTAAGGCTAAAGTTG